>JAHFHN010000099.1 GCA_023246885.1 Microcaldota archaeon | reverse complement strand
TGTTGTACACAAGCCATGGTCAATGAAAGTTTTTAAAAAACTCTACAAGTTATTTGAAACTGAATTGGAAAAATATGAACACGAGCCAGTTTCTTTTCCAACAGTTATTCCTGAAGATAATTTTGAAGTTGAAAAAGAACACGCTGAAGGTTTTACTCCTGAAGTTTATTGGATAACTAAACAAGGCGAACATGAAATGGTACGGAAGTTAGCGCTTCGGCCAACAAGTGAAACTGCATTTTACCAAATGTATAACTTATGGGTAAAAAGCCACTCTGACTTGCCTATAAAATATTATCAATCATGCACGGTTTTCCGCAATGAAAGCGAGACTAACCCCTTTATGCGTGGCTGCGAATTCATGTGGATTGAAACTCACAACGTATTTGCCAACGAAAAAGAGGCAAGGGCACAAGTTGAAGAAGATAAAAAAATACTTGAAAAATGCGCTGAAGTTATGTGTTTACCATTTTACTTTTTCAAGCGCCCACAATGGGATAAGTTTGCAGGCGCAGAAGAAACCTATGCAACTGATATAATGCTACCAGATGGAAAAACACTACAATTTGCAACTACACATTATCTTGGAGCTAATTTCACAAAGGCATTCAACGTTAAGTACAATGACGAAAATGGAAAAGAACACTTGCCACACTCTACTTGCTTTGGGCCAGGGATATGGAGAATGATGGCAGCAATAGTTTCCACGCACGGCGACAACAAAGGGCTAGTATTTCCATTTGCACTTGCTCCGCTACAAACAATAATCATACCAATTCCAAAGACAGGCGAAGAGAAGAATATTGAAAAATATTGTGCGGAAGTAAAAGAAGAGCTTGAAGCAAATGGAGTAGAGTGTAAAGTTGACGATTCAACAAAAACTCCCGGGTACAAGTACAATTACTGGGAACTTAAGGGAGTTCCATTACGTATTGAAATTGGTGCAAGAGAAGCAAAAGAAAAAACAGCAACAATTGTACGCAGAGATAACCGAGAAAAGGCACTGTGCGCGTTTAAGGAATTAGTTTCAAAAGTGAACGAAACTGGCGCAAAGCTCGACATGGATTTACTGAAAAAGGCGCAGGATGGCCTTAAAGATAAAGTGAAAACCGCTAAAACAAAAGAAGATGTAGCAAGAGTATTAGATGCAAAGTGTTACGCAAAGACTTTCATTTGTTCTATCGAAAAAGAAGGCGTGAAATGCAGCCAAGAGTTACAAGCGTTTACAAAAGGTGGCAAAGTACGCGGTGAACTAGTTGGCGAAAAGAAAGCGAGCGGAAAATGCTGTGTTTGTGGCGAAACCGGCGTACAAGTTTACGTAGCGAGGCAATACTAGGTGATTTTGAAACCGCGAAACAGGGAAGAACTCGTTGGGCTGGTAAAGGCTTTACCAGAAGAAAAGCGCAAAGTAATCGTACTTGTTGGGCGTCACCCGAATGAAGGCACCATTAACATTGCAGTTCGCCATCATAAAGAGTGGGAAGAACACGGCGCAATTGTTGTGCGTATACCTGCACAGTGGACTCCGCATGGATTTTGGAGACAAGTTCAAAAAGCTGGAGAACGTGCAAAAACAACCGAAGATTGGAGAAGAGAAAAAATTAGACTGAAACAGCAGATGTATGAAACTCCAGACGATTCCGACGTTACAGCTACTTTTATAGCTGAAGGGATCATGGCGCCGATTGTTAACTTTCATGGAACAGGCGGCAAGCCAGTTCCATTTTTAGATATAAGAAAGGTTTCGGCAATAAAACACGTAGTGGAATATTATTACCGCGGCAAGCCCGCTACGAGATTGGCTCAAAGGCGAGCAAAATACGCGCCGAAACTCAGTTCCCCATTAACAAGTAGAATCCTTGATCAATTAAGCGCAGAATACTTGGAACACGAAACTATAACCAAAGAAGATCTAGCAGCATTCAATAAACTATATTCAAAGGATTTTAAAGAACTGCTAAGACGATTGCAAAAGTTGAACTAAAATGAACTATTCTAAGAGGAAAAAACTAAATGAAATTCGTTTTGAAGAACGGCGAAGAAGTTGAGATAAAGGAACTTGACAAGAAAGCCACGGCAAAGCAGTTTCGTGACTTTATTGAAAAAATAATCAAGGAAAAACCACAACCATTCATCGTTGTTGATAAGGTTCCTTCTTTGAAAGAAGAGGAAGCGTGGCTAAAGGGCAATCGTGAAAAAATACGAAAGCGAGAAATGGTTAAGCTCGTTGCTTGGAAGGAAAATGAAATAATTGGCGTTTGTGATGCAACTAGGCAGCGAGGAGTTGAACGAGTCAATGCGATGGTTGGAATTTCAATTGCTAGGGGATATCGTGGAAAAGGCCTGGGCAAGAAACTATTGGTTGAATTAATTAAATTAGCAAAAAGAAAGCTTCACCCGCGGATAATTTACTTAACTGTATTTGAAGGCAACAAACCGGCACGCGCATTGTACGAAAAAGTTGGATTTCAGAACGTGGCTACTTTACCAAACTGGTCAAAAGCGCGTGGAAAATACTGGGGCCATGTTTACATGAGGCTAAAGTAAAAAATGGAGCCGATTGAACATAAATGGATAAGGAAAGCTTTTCCCCATGTTGAGCCGGGGTCTGTTGAACATAGAGAAATAGCTGCAAAGCTCAGGAGTTACATAGATATTGAAGAAAGCAAGACTCCTTGGAATATGACGAGGAGTATTGTTTTGCAGCCGCCAAAAGGAATGGACTTGAGAAAAGAAGTAGATGCAGCGTATGAACGTAAGAAGGGAAAAGTCAACGTATTTGAAGTTGGGTGCGGCAGGGGATACGCACTAAGAACTTTGGGAATTTTCACTGGCGGAATCGCAAATCTAGATGGTATTACTTTAACGCAAAGTGCAGCTGACCACGCTGCTGGAAAACATGATGCGGATGGCCCAGTCGTTCTACAACCGCAGAATACCTTTGGATCATTAGCTGGAATGATTATGGGAAACGTTCCCACGGTAAAAGTAAGAACTGGCATTATTGAAGGGCTTGAGTTAAGAGATCAAGACTTAATTTTTGCATTTCAAACAATGCGCTATGTGATTGACAGGGCAAAAGCTTTGGAAGTAATCGCAAATGGCCTCGCAAGGGGCGGCAAAGCTATTCTCCATGTGCCAGGCTATTTTCTTGGAAAACACGAGAGACACGTAAAAGATTATCTTGAAAGAAACGGAATTAAATTTAGAAAAAAAAGGGCGCGCACGGTAATAGGGTGGCCTAAAGAAATAGGGTTAGCTCTTGGAAGGGGTAAAACAACAATTGACGG
>JAHFHN010000098.1 GCA_023246885.1 Microcaldota archaeon | reverse complement strand
GCAAAAGAAGTTACAGATCTTTTCGACAAACACGTGAAACGCCACGGCTACTTATCAGACGCAATGAAAGAACACTTGCACCGCGGATACACTGAAGAACAAATCAGTGAAAAAGAACTAAAAGATCTAGGTGACCGCATTAAACAACACGTTGCAGACCGCAAAGGACAACCTGATTATGAAGACGCAGTCAACGCACTAAAACGCTTACAACGCGACGGACTCAGCCTAGAACCACACGCAGCACTAGACTTATTACTAAAAAGAATCCCAAAAACACAACTACCCCTCGCAAGAGTCGTTAGCAAGGCACTCGCACGCGTTAGACATGTAAAACCAACCCCAACCAGACCATGGCACGCAATCGAAAAAAGCGGCAGTGGGATAAGACTCGTTAGGGCAGAACGAGGCGATGTGAAGCGGTTTAGACCAACTAAATTCGGATATCGAGATTATATGCGAAGAATGTTGAATAAGGTAAAAATAGATGGTTGGAAAGACCCCATGGGGCACGAAAGAATTGCCAAGTTTTTCCCAAACAGATTTGAATTATTCCACGAAGATTTTCCCCCACACGCAATTGTTAGTCACAATTATACTCAAGGTACTAAAAAAGTACCGGAACTCGTTATTGAGCCATTAATCCACGTGCCTGAAGAAGAGCGAACAAAGGCAGTGGAACAACTTAGACAAACCAGAAGCATAAAAAGTGGAGAACTTGTTGGCCACAGGCTACATGTATTTCAACGACATAATCAACCTGAAGCAGAGAAACTAGCACGCAAAATGTCACGCTTCTTCAGACACGACGTAGAAATCGTACGACACTACTAACTTCATTTATATATTTGAAGCATTTACTCATTGTATAGTTTAAACCAAAAAGGTGGTTTGTTAAAAAATGGTTAAAAAAACAGTTAGAAAAGTAGAGTCGAAAGTTCCAGATCATTGCCACATGTGCGGTGGGAAGAACTGTAATTGCGCTAAGACAAAAGCAGCTACAATGCTATTGATGGCAGTTGCGTTGCTCGGTTATGCTGGTGGATTTTTATCACTTCAACTTGCAGCTGGAGTTGTTGGAGTTCTAATTGGGCTTGGCGGCTTAATGATGCTAACAAAGCATTAGAAACGCTGAAATTTGCATGAGTTAAAACTCAAGCCAACGGTGTTTTAAACCCGTTTTTGCCTTATTTTTTTACTTGTTTTTATTATTTACTCAAAACGGGGGTTTAGTTTATTATGAAGCTTGAATTTTTAAAAGATGAAAAAGACGAAGTACGCGTGAAACTAGTTGGCGAAGACACTTCAATTGGTTTACTTGTAGTTGAAAAACTCGCGGCTAACAAAACAGTTGATTTTGCCGGTTGCAACGACGACCACCCGCTATTAGGCAACCCAGTTATTGTGGTTAAAGGCAAAGGGGCAAAAAAACAATTAATTGACGCAGTTGACGAAGTCAAAAAAGAATTAAAAGACTTAGAAAAAGCAGTTGAAAAAGTCTAATTTTACAAGCGAACATTCAACGCATTTAGTTTAAAAATAACTAAGGCTTTTACATAATTATGGCTTTGCCAAAAGAAGTTACTGATCTTTTCGAAAAACACGTAAAACGCCACGGCTACTTAACAAACGAAATGAAAGTACACTTACACCGCGGATACACTGAAGAACAAATCAGTGAAAAAGAACTAAAAGATCTAGGTGACCGCATAAAAGAACACGTTGCAGACCGCAAAGGACAACCTGATTATGAAGACGCAGTCAACGCACTAAAACGCCTACAACGCGACGGACTCAGCCTAGAACCACACGCAGCACTAGACTTATTGCTAAAAAGAATTCCAAAAACACAAACAAAAATAGCAAGAGTAGTTAGTGCAATTGCACGCGTTAGACATGTAAAACCAACCCCAACCAGACCATGGCACGCAATCGAAAAAAGCGATAGGGGAGTAATGGTCGTTACAGCAGACCGAGATGCAGTGAAAAGAATCAGACCAAACAGAGTCACATATAACGATTATATGGAAAGAATGTTAAGAAAGACAAGATTCCAGGGTAGCACTACGTTGAACAATATGCCGCATGATTTAATTACTCGTTTTTTACCAAATAGAACTGAATTATTCCACCTATATTTCCCTCCAAAATATATCTATAAGCCCAGATACATCGAAGGCACAAAAAAAGTACCAGAACTCGTTATTGAACCACTAATTAATGTATCTGAAGAAGACCGAGAAGAGGCAGCAACCCAACTTAGACGATATGGGCACATACGGGTTGGAGAACTTATTGGCCATCGAGTACACGTGTTTGAACAGCATAATCAAAGTCAAGCAGAGAAACTAGCGCGCAAAATGTCACGCTTCTTCAGACACGACGTAGAAGTGGTAAGACATTACCGCTAACAAACACCAATTAGCTAGCCTATTTCAAAAATACTTCTTTGTAATACTTGCATTCTTTCTTCAGCGGGCACACAGCACATTTTGGTTTACGCGCCACGCAAATTTCTCTGCCTAGTTTTATTAAGTTCAAGTGATAACTTTGCTTTAACTTATTCGGCACAATCACTTCTAATTTTTCTTGAGCTTTTTCTGGGGTTTTTTCATTTTGTAACCCAAGCCGGTGCGTCACGCGGTACACGTGCGTGTCAACTGGAAAAGCCGCCATGCCAAATGAGAAGCTAAGTACAACTGCTGCACTTTTTGGCCCAACTCCATTGAGAGACAAGAGAAAAAGCTTCGCCTCTTCAATTGGCAAGTTTTTCAAAAAAGATAAGTCTAATTTGCCGGTTTTTTCTTTTATTTCACGCAGCACGTTTTTAATGCGTTCGGCTTTCACATTGGCCAAGCCGCCTGACCGAATTGCATCAACTATTTTTTTCTCATCTGCAACTATAACTTGTTCCCACGTGGGAAATTGTCGTTTAAGCTTAGCAAAAGCAGGAAAGCTGTTTTTGTCGCTTGTGTTTTGTGATAAAATCACTGCAATTAAACAGTCTAGCGGCGTATCGGCTATCCATGGCTGAGGCTCGCCGTATAACTTTTCTAGTAAAGCGGCGCTTCTGGTTATTTTTTGGCTGTGGATTTCGGGCATGGGATTTAAAACGAAGTCAAGACTTAAAATTAGCTTATGTCGCTGTTTGAATCTTTCAGAAAATCCAAGGATGACATTTTCGCCAGGAAAAGCAAGTTCGAAAGCGAAGTTGCTAAAAGCAAGGGAAAAGTAGTGGTAGTTGTACATCCGTTTTATGACCATTGGAAGACGTCTTTTCCAGTCGAATATTTTGACAGAGTAAATGCACTGATAAAACAGAGCAAAGCCCCGGTGATTATATTAGAAGAACATGA
>JAHFHN010000005.1 GCA_023246885.1 Microcaldota archaeon | reverse complement strand
ACGCAGGATAAATCTTTTCTTTTACTGATTGACTTACGTCAATATCCATAGAGTTAGCTACACGCAAAGAAGATAGAAACACATTACCTAGTTCTTCTCTAATTCGTTTCATTAGATCTACACGTTTTCTTAAATCGCGAGAATTATCTGAAAACATACCAAATGCTTTCAACGTTTTGTTCAGCATATCAACATCGCTAGATAGCGTAGATATTAATTCTTCATTAAGTCGGCTAATTGGTTTTTTACTCAAGTTACTATGCTTATCCGCTAAAGCAATTTCACGGCGAAGCCCCTTCAGAGTATAATATTCATCTAAACGCATTGAACTGCTCCATTTTGTAACCATGCTAATCACCCATATGAAGAAAAAATGTAAAAATACTTAATATAAAAAACGTGGAAAAAAATCTACTAAAAAGTAGAATTTTAAATTAGAACATGTTTTTCTAGATCTCTTTTGAGACATATATTATTACAAACAAACATGAAAGAGCTTCTAATTTAAGGGATAATCCATTTAAATGTGAACTGTGAAAAGAATGGGATAATTTGCTTTAATGGATAACCGGCTTTTGGCATTGTTAGTTGTATTTGTTTTTGTTGGTTTAGCTCATTCTTGCACTATTAATGGCCCAACAACTGGAACAGTCGGACAACAATTAAGTTTTGCAGTAACCCTTGTGGGTGAAGAAAAATCGCCAAGCGTTTCATGTGAAAATAGCGCACAACAACCAGATAATACCTTTACTTGCGCGTATACTTCAACAGGTACAAAAACAATAAGTGTTTCAGGAAATACTAAATTCAGCACATATTCTTGTTCTTTTTCCACTACTATTTCTTCTGCTTCTAATTCGCCCCCGAGCGCTTCTATTATTAGTCCTGGAGCAGGTACAACTGTTTCGTCTCCGGTTTCTATTTCGGGTTCGGCCAGTGATTCAGATGGAACTGTTCAAAGCGTAGAAGTGCAAATTGCTTCGACTAATGATTGTGGCGATGGGCAATGGAAGCCAGCGACTGGAACAACGTCTTGGACTTACAGTTGGGCTGCGCCAAGTGGCAAAACAGGGTGTCAAATAAAAGCAAGGTCAAGAGACAACGGCGGAACTGATAGTGCAGAAGCAATTGTAACCGTATCAACTAGCAGCACTGCGAATAATGTTAATACTACTACTGAAACTCAGCCAACAGTGGCACCTTGCACCGCGAGTTGTTCTAATAAAATCAGAGTTAGTTGTCCAGGAAGCCAACAGCAAGCAGTAGAGTGCTGCGATGCGTCAGATTGTACAAACACATGTACAGGTACGCAGTATAGGGCACCGACGTGCAGTGCTAGTAACCAGTGCGTTTATGCAACTGGAGTGCAAGTGACTAACAGATGTGGGTTCGGTGCAGCGTGTCAAGTCAATGTTACTCGTCAAACGGCGTTTAACGCATCTACTGCCGTGACGGTTAATTATCAAAACTTTGCTGTGCCAGTTGGAACAATTAATGTAAACTGTGGCAACGGCGTCACTAAACCAGTTACTTGCGATGGCACAAGTGGGGCATGCGCTACAAATTGTTTTTATAATCAAACAGGCGCAGTTACGCCTAGAGTTACAATAGCTGGAGTTACTTGCGCTACGAACAGCGTAACTGTTGCTCCTGGCGCAACAACAAGTAATCCCAGTGCTCCTGCGGCCACTAATGCGGTTAATTCGACAACTACACTAAAGCCTCCGGTTTGCAATTTAACTTCAGCTTTAACAGTAAATACTGGACAACGCCTCGTTGTAACTGCTAAATACAGTAATGTGAGGACGCCTCCTGGTTTGATAAACATTGTTTGCGGAAATGGAAGAACAACACTAGCTTCAGGTTGTTCTGCGAATGTCACTGGAGAAGGAGAGTGCAGCGGAGTGTGTATTTACGATTTAGCCGGTAGATTCACCCCAACGGCATCTATAAGCGGAGCAACATGTGGAGTTAAAACGGTAAACGTGACAAGCGCGGCGGTTAAGCCGCTTTCGCTTGAAGATCTTAATTCAATAATTAGTTTAGGTGCAGACATGCAGCTACAAATAGATACGTTTGTTACTACGCCTGCAACGATTTCTGAAAATACACCGGCTAAAATGACGATTATTGCAAATAGTTCAGAAGTGTTAGCAAATGCATCATGCAGGCAAACAAATGGAAACAACCCGTGCAGTTGTACAATATTAAAACCAAGTTTACCAAGCCCAGTTGTTGAGTGCAGCGTACAGCCGCCAGTTAAAGGAAATTACGAAATCACATTTACAGCTCAAAACGGAAGAATCAAAACCGCAATTGTTCCCCTGGTGCCTGGAGAAACTGCATCAATAGAATTAAACGCCAACGACGATCAACTGCTTACTTACATTGTCGTCGGAACAGCAGGGCTATTGTTACTTTATTTATTGTACTTAATTTACCAAAAGATAATGGAATCTAGGGCTTAAAAACAAAACAAGCTAAAGAAACATATAAGCAGAACTAGAATAGCAAGCTTATTTTGCAACTGGTTTTTTCTTTCCGCTTGCTAAGGCGTAAAGGAGTAAACCGAAAATCGAGAAGGGAATAAACCCAACCCCGAATACTATTAGCACCCAACCTACTTTTTCTCCATCAGTTAAGTCATCGCGCTTCATTATATTGCGAAGTACAACTAGCATTAAAATGACCCAAACTAGAAAAACAACAGTAACCACCGTAGTGACTAAGACTACAAATTGGACAACCGCAGTCAAAAGCGTTTGAATTTGGGTTTGCAACTGGTTTCCCACCACTGCACTAGAAGCAAGGTTCTGGCCAAATGTATTTTCAGCACCTAGTGGCACTCCAGATTCAGAAGTCACTTCAGCAGCGGATACAGTTACTAACAAAAGCGAAAATATAACAAATAATGGTGAGAGTTTCATAAACAAAAACAAAACAAATCGCTAATATAAACGTTTTGAATTCAAAAAAGCGCCTAGATTTTCTGCTTTGTTAAATAAAGTGTAACTACCAACCCCGAGTTTTAGTAATTTAAGTTAAAACAAACCAATTTTTTAGCTGAATGACAAAAAACTACGCAATAAATTAGAACAAAAGCGAACGCTTTCTGTCTAACAATATCACGAGCACGCGTTTTAAGAGGAGAAATACAAAAGCATACGCAAAAAACGACGCATTTACGTCTGAAAAAAATACGTTTATAAACCACCAGCACTTGTATAATAGTCCAACACATAGCACAACAGGTTGTGTTGAGTGCGGGCCAGTCCACTACATATAGTATATGTTGGTGCTGGCGGGATATTGGGAGGTTTGTGAGAGTTATGGTGAAAAATTACTTTTTGTTTACAACGCCTACTTGTCCGTCGTGTCCGCCGGTTAAGTCGTTTTTGAATGAGTTAGAGCAACGTGGCGAAGTTGCTGGTACGGTTTTTGACGTTACTAAAAACGATGGTTACGAGCAAGCAATTGTATTTAATGTTTCAAAAGCACCTACAGTTGTGTTTTTTGACGAAAAGAAGCAAGAGATCGGACGCGCTAATAGCATTGGGGAAATTAAGAACATTATTTTTGACTATTAAAAACAAATAAATCGAAATAATTAGAAGAAAAAAGAAGGTAGAAAGCAGGATTTGCTGTAGAATAGCGAGAAAAGAAAGGGGGAGTGGGTGTTAGAGTATGGTAGTTGATAATGCGAATTTTGACAAGGAAAAGACAGTTGTGCTTCAAGTTCCAGCTGGTGGAATGAAAATAAATAGACTATTTACAAAAGCAGGTGAAGACCCGCTTAATTCAGCAGAGTACGAGTATCGAACTAGTATTATTCGCAATAAAGATGGCAGCATTGTTTTTGAATTAAAGAATTTAGAGATCCCAAAAAACTGGACTCAAGTTGCAACTGATATTGTAGCACAGAAGTATTTTCGCAAAACTGGCGTTCCACAGTTCAATATGGATGGAACACCGTTGCTTGATGAGAATGGTAAACAAATTTTAGGCGGGGAAAGGAGTGTAAAGCAGGTTGTTAGGCGATTAGCAGGTTGTTGGCGTAGTTGGGGAGAGAAGTATAATTACTTTGCAAGTGCAGATGACGCTCAAGCTTTTGAAGACGAATTACAATTCATGTTAGTTCACCAGATGGCTTCACCGAACAGCCCACAGTGGTTCAACACAGGGTTAGCATATGCTTATGGTATTCGCGGAAACGGGCAAGGTCACTATTATGTTGATGTAAAAACTGGCGAGTTAAAAGCAAGTGAAGATGCTTACAGTAGACCACAAGCGCAAGCGTGTTTTATTCAAAGCGTTAAAGATGATTTGTTAAACGATGGCGGGATATTTGACCTTGTGCTGCGTGAAGCACGAGTATTCAAATATGGAAGTGGAACTGGTTCGAACTTTTCTAATATTCGTGGAAAAGGCGAGAAACTCAGCGGTGGCGGAACTAGTTCTGGTTTAATGAGTTTCTTAAAAATTTTTGACAGGGCAGCTGGAGCTGTTAAGAGTGGTGGGACAACTAGGCGAGCAGCAAAAATGGTTATTCTTAATGTTGACCACCCGGAAATTGAAGAGTTCGTAATGTGGAAAACACAAGAAGAAGCCAAAGTAGCAGACATGTATACTGGCAGTAGAATCATAAGTGCACACGTGAGTGAAATCATGCGCACTGCAAAAGAAGAGAATACAACTAATTGGAAGAACAGTGAAAAATTGAAAACAGCGATCGTAGATGCGTTAACCGAACAAGTGCCTTTTTCAGTTGTAACCCGCGCATTGCAATTAGTCGAGCAAGGCGTGGAGAGATTCGAAGCAGCCGATGTGTTCGATATGCATTATGAAGGTAAAGCATACGAAACAGTAAGTGGACAAAACAGTAACAATAGCGTGCGAGTTACAAACGAATTTCTTAATACAGTTGCAAGTGATGGGTATTGGAATTTAACTAGCCGCACAAATGGGCAAACAATGCGTCGAGTAAAAGCGAGTGAATTATACGATAAAATCGCTTACGCCGCTTGGGCATGTGCAGATCCAGGATTACAATATGATGATACGATTCAAGAATGGCACACTTGTCCAGTTGATGGGAAAATAAATGCAACTAACCCATGCAGCGAATACGTGCACTTGGATGACACTTCATGTAATTTAGCTAGTATAAACTTAATGAAATTTTTAAACGAAGATACAGGCGAATTCAAAGTAAATGATTTCATCCATGCTACTCGGTTATGGACAATAGTACTAGAAATCAGCGTATTAATGGCGCACTTTCCAAGCAAAGAGATCGCAATGGGAACACACAATTATAGAAACTTGGGTCTTGGATTTGCTAATTTAGGGACACTGTTAATGGTGCTCGGCATTCCGTACGACAGTGACAAAGGAAGGGCAATTGCCGGTTCAATTTCCGCGATGTTATGCGGGCAAGCTTATGCAACTAGCGCAGAAATGGCACAAACGCTTGGCGCGTTTCCAGCGTATCAACGCAACAAGGAACACATGTTAAAAGTTATCCGTAATCACAGGCGAGCAGCTTACAATGCACCTGCAGAAGAATATGAAAAATTAACTATTAGACCCGTTGGAATAAACGCAACGCAATGCCCCGCCTACATGCTAAAAGCAGCACGCGAATGTTGGGACAATGCACTTGAACTCGGCGAACAATACGGTTATCGCAATGGGCAAGTCACAGTAATTGCACCAACTGGAACAATCGGCCTACAAATGGATTGTGACACAACTGGAGTTGAACCCGACTTTGCAATTGTAAAATACAAGAAACTAGCAGGAGGAGGCTACTTAAAGATCGTTAATCAAAGCGTAAAGAAATCACTTAAGCGACTGGGCTACACAGAAGGACAAATACGCGATATTGAAGATTATTGCAAAGGAAAATCAACCTTAAACGGTTGCCCACACATTAATGTTGAATCCCTTAAGCAAAAAGGGTTCACTGACGACAAAATAGGGGAAATAGAAAAACAAATTGCAACTGCATTTGACTTAACCTTCGTATTCAACAAATTTACTTTAGGTGAAGAGTTTTGCCAAAAAATTGGTTTCACAAAAGAACAACTTGCCGACAGTGACTTCAACATGCTAAAAGCACTCGGATATAACGACAAGGAGATCCAAGAGGCTAATAACTACGTATGCGGTACAATGACAATCGAAGGCGCGCCTCACTTAAAAGAAGAGCATTACTCGATATTCGACTGCGCTAACAAGTGTGGCAAGTACGGCAGGCGATTCATTCAATACGATGCTCACCTCAAAATGATGTCCGTTGTCCAGCCATTTATAAGCGGGGCAATTAGCAAGACAATCAACATGCCAAACGAGGCAACGATTCAAGATGTAAAAAGCGCTTACAACAAAAGCTGGAATTATATGTTAAAAGCTATTGCGCTTTACCGAGATGGAAGCAAATTATCACAGCCTTTGAACAGCACTGCAAGCGAAGAAGATGAATTGACAAAACTCATTGGAAAAGATGAAAATGATATAAATGAAAAAGTTGACGCAAAGCAATTACATGAAGAGATTCTCTTGCGAGGCCAAAAGAAACGTTTGCCAACAAAACGCACTGGATTCGTGCAAGAGGCACGAGTTGGTGGACACAAACTACACTTGCGAACAGGAGAATATCCCGATGGTAGCTTAGGTGAAATTTTCATAGACATGTACAAAGAAGGGGCAGGTTACAGGTCTATTCTCAACTGCTTTGCAATTGCAGTTAGTAAAGGATTACAATACGGTGTACCATTACAAGAATACGTAGATACATTTGCATTTACGCGCTTTGAACCAAGCGGAGTAGTTGCAGGCGACGAAGAAATAAATAATGCAACTAGCATGGTGGACTACGTGTTCCGCGTTTTGGAACGCGAGTACGTACAAAAACGCAGTGCAACAAAGCAAACCACGCTATTAATTTCAAGTGGACAAACAGCTAATCCAGTTGTACCAACAGAAAAAGGGATAATCAATATCGGCAATACAGGCATTCAGAAAGCGGAAAAGCCGGATATGAAGAAACTCGGGTTTACTGGCGAACAATGTGGTAAGTGCGGCAGTATGAAAGTTAAACAAAACGGGTCATGCAGCGTGTGTATGGACTGTGGCGAAACAACAGGCTGTAGCTAATTTGTACAATTGAATGTATAATTCTTTTTAGGCTTTTCTTTCTTTGCGTCCCATGAAGTAGTAAAGTAACACGCCAAGCAAGGATACAAATAAGATTATAACTGCCCAGAGTAGCTTCCAGTTTGAGTCATTTTTAGAAGTGAGAATATCATAAAGCGCCCAAACCGTGATTGCTAAGTCCACCGCAACAAGCAGGAAAATAGCGACCCAGATTATTGCAAAGAACGCCATAAACACAGCCATGCCGCCAAATAAAGCGGAGAAAACTGCTGACGCAGCTTCAGTTGAAGTGGCATTCACCGCGGACGTAGCAAGCAAGAACATGTTATATAGAGCTAAGCGTACTGGCGGTTAAAAAGTTATCGGGCCTCAACTCAGTGGTTTTTAATAGCCGAATGCGCCTAATCTATTTACAAAAGCAAACATAATTTCAAAATCTTTGGAATTACATTTTTGAGGTTTATTACAAGTGGTTAGTGAACGAGAAGCGTTTTTGAAAAAAACAAAACAAGCAGTTAGAAAAGCGTTTGGAAAACGCGACTTAATCGTAATGCAAGCTGTGCGCAGCATCGATGACATGGATCAAGCGAAAAACTTGTTATACATGCGCGTATTAGAATGGTTTAAACTTAGTTTCCCAGAAGCACAAGTGCAAAATGAAGAGACTCTTTGTAAAGTCGCAGCTGTTTTTGGAAGAAAAGAAAATTTAGAGTACTCAACACTTGCCGAGATCTGTGGCGAAGTAAAAGCAGCGGAATTAATTGAGTCAGTTGAAAATAGTTTCGGAGCAGAGTTAAGCGAAGCAGATGCAGAGGGAATCAGGCAACTTGCTGGCGCTGCAGTTAATTTATTTGCATCTAGAAGCGTAATGGAAAAGTTCGTTACAACAACAGCTAAAGAAGCGTTTCCAAACTTATGCCATTTACTTGACCCGTTACTAGCAGCGCGGTTAGTGACAATGTCAGGTGGCTTAGAGAGAATGGCAAAGATGCCGGGAAGTACAATTCAATTGCTTGGAGCAGAAAAAGCATTGTTTAAACATTTACACAGGGGAAGCAAACCGCCAAAACACGGGATTTTATTTCAGTGTACACTTGTACGGGGAGCAAAAGATGAACACCGTGGCCAAATCGCACGCACATTAGCTAGCAAATTAGCATTAGCTGCACGAGCGGATTTCTACACTGGCAATTTCATAGCAGAAAAATTAAAGAAAGATTTAGACAAGAGGATAAGTGAATTAAAATGAACATAAGAGAAATTTTTCCTGGCGTTTACAAAATAGACGGTAAAGTTGCAACTAAAAACCTAGTTCCAGGAGTAAAAGTGTACCGCGAGCAACTTGTTAAAAACGGTAAAGATGAATACCGATTATGGGATCCAAAGAGGAGTAAACTCGGCGCAGCTATTGTCAAGGGGTTAAAACACTTAACAATTAAACCAGGCTCAAGCGTACTTTACCTCGGATCTGCTAACGGCACAACAGCTAGCCACGTAAGTGACATAGTTGGCGAAAAAGGCAAAGTGTACTGCGTTGAATTTTCAGCACAATCAATGCGAGACTTACTTTTACTATGCGAACAACGACACAACCTCTATCCAGTATTGGCAGACGCGCGTTTACCAGACAAGTATAAAGAAATCGAAAAAGTGGATGTTGTTTTTGAAGACGTCGCTGACAAGAGCCAAACCGATATTTTGTTAAAAAACATAGCGGCTTTCAAAGCAAAAAGTTTCTTAATTGCAATAAAAGCACGTTGCATTGATTCCAGTGCAGCACCCAAAAAAGTATACAGCGATGAAAAAGCTAAAATAAGCACGAAAGCAAGAGTAAACGAAATGATAATACTTGACCCATTTGAAATCGACCACTGCATGATAACTGGAGACGTCAAATAAACTATAATTCGCCTAAGCCGCTTCCTTTTTTTGCAAAACAAAACACAGATTTCCAGCTTCACTTTTTTCCGTTGTCTTCTTACCGTTTTTCTCGTAAAAGATTTCAACCACATCAAAATTATTTTGCTTTGCTAATTGTTTAATTTCCTCTTCTTCAAAAAAGTGTATAAACCGCTTTACTGTTTTTCCGCTTTTCATTTTCCATGAAACGTAGTCTTCTTTTTGTAAATTTGTAAACTTAGCTTGTTCCTTATTCCACACGCTGGCAATTAACAACCCGTTTGTTTTAAGCACGCGGTGAATTTCTTTAAACGCCACCTGAATCCTTTGAGTTGACAAGTGGTGAAGCACAGCAATACAATAGACATCGTCAAACATTTGGTTTTCAAACGGAAGAAGCGTAATGTCAGAAAAGTCAAAGTGAACGTTTTTCAAGGCGGCGTTATTCGTTGCAGCTATTGAAAGCAGCTTTTGAGAATTGTCAATCGCATAAACTTCACTATATTTTTGCGAGAGTAATGACAAGTGGCGACCGTTACCAGTTCCAGCATCAAGGCAAATTCCACTATTGCCAAAAGGTAAAAGTAAACTAAACGCAGGCAATGGTCGTTGTTTGTATTCATTCCATTCTTGGCTTAATTCATCATATGTATTTTCCATAGGGGTTAAAAGGTAGAAACACTTCATGATATAAAATTGGGGTTTTATGGAAAACAAACGCATATTATTCTCTCTAATCGTAGTCGCAGTTTTACTATTCGCAGCTTCGCGAGTAGTTGACTTAAATGAGACATGGAACGTGCTGATAAAAGCAGACTTAGGCCTCTTACTTCTTGCTGTTTTATTTGAAGTGATTTCACTTGGTTTGAAAACACTCCGGTGGGACATTTTACTTAAAGAAGTCAATAGCAAGGTGAATTTTTTTGAGTTGTTCAAAATACAGGTCGCTGGAACTGCCATCAGTAATTTGACACCCGCACGCATTGGCGAAACATCTAAGTCACTTTACCTTGAAAAACACGGGTTGAAAAAGCGCTTTACCTTACTAACAATTTTATGGGAACGACTACTTGACTTCTTTGCCATTATCATTTTCTCTACACTTATAGTCTCTAGCTACGGCGGACTAATGCTATTAGCCCTCGCGTTCGTTGCTGTGCTCGCACTTATTACTTACCACATAGACAAACTAGTTAAGCTAGTTTCGCGAATCAAGCGATTGTCTTTTCTCGGCGAGTTCGCTATGCATAAGTTCAGCAAGTCAACGCTGTCGAAAAGCTTTTTTGTAACTTTATTCGCTTGGTTTTTTGACTTCTTGGCAATTGCAATTGCATTCCATGCAGCTGGAGTAAAACTAAATATCATACAAATAATCGGCGCATCTGCAATTAGCCTAGTTGTGGGCATATTGTCAACTATTCCAGGCGGACTCGGGTCAATGGAAGCAACGCTTTACTTGCTACTAAACGGAACTAGCACACCATATCCAATTGCGGTGTTTGCAGCTGCTTTCCTTGCGGCTCGCATTGTTACAATTGGGGTAATTTTCATAATCGGCGCAGTTGCAGCAATGACATTGAAAAAACAAAGCTGAAAAAAACATTTAGGGTTTTCCACTATTTTTCCACAATATTTCGCATATATATTTGTTTAACTCCCTCAAAAATATAGGTTCGATATTTATCAGTATTACGAGGTTGTGATGATGGAAAAAGAAATTTTTGAAAAATATATTAAAGCTGGAGAAATAGCTACAAAAGTACAGGAGTTAGCAAGAAAAAACGCAAAGCCTGGCAAGAAATTACTTGAACTTGCAAATGAAATTGAAGGAAAGACAATTGAATTAGGCGGAGAAATCGCTTTTCCGGTTAATTTATCAGTTAACACACAAGCAGCACATTATACACCTAGTTTCGATGATGAAACAGTTATTGGCGAAAAAGACGTGTTAAAAATTGACATCGGAGTGCACATCGATGGATACGTGTGTGATTGCGCGTTTACAGTTGATTTTTCTGGAGAAAACACAAAACTAGTTGAAGCCAGTAGCGCGGCATTAGAAGCAGCAGTTGCATTAGCTAAGCCAGGAGTAAACGTGCGCGAAATTGGGAAAACAATTCAAACAGAAATAGAAAAACGCGGAAATGGTTTAAAACCCGTTTCAAACTTATGCGGGCATAGAGTTGACCAATTCCACTTGCATGCAGGCACAAGCATACCTAATGTCGAAAGTGGCAATTATTTGCTTGAAGAAGGTGACACATTTGCAATTGAACCATTTGCAACTAACGGCAAAGGCGAAGTTATTGATGGCGATCAAACTGAGATATTTTTGTACACTGGTGAGCCAGTACGCGGCAGGTTACCTGCAACGAAAAAAGTTGGTGAACTAATAGTTGAAAAATACGCGGAATTGCCATTTGCACAACGTTGGCTACATCGCGATTTACCTGAATTACAGCCATTTTCAATTAACGTTGCACTACGCGAATTACAGTTACTAAACTTCTTACACCCTTACCCAGTGCTAATGGAAAAAGGAAAAGGACTTGTTTCACAAGCTGAAACAACCATAATCGTAACAAAAGACGGGTGCATCAACACCACCCCAATCCACCGCGTTTGAAATAACGCAAAAAAGACCAAGCGATAACCACACAGCTAAGTAACTACCCGCCAGGGACAACGTTTATATATGGGCGTTTTTCTACTGATTGTACAATGAAGAAGATACTAGCTTTACTTTTATTCGCACTAGCTACACTAGCTTTGCCAGTTCACGGAGTTGCTTTTCCAGGCTGTGTAGAAAGCGGGCCTAATGCAAATTGTACTGTTTCTGCAAATCAAGCCATAACTCCGGACCTACACAACACAGTATTTTTCTATGATACATTTACGGTTAACCCCGGCGTAACTGTGACAGTTCAACCAACCCCGACAGTTGCCAAAAATGGAGGCAACTTCACTATCCGTGCAAGGCAAATTGACATAGGTGGAACAATAGCTGCCGATGGTGAAACTGGTACCTCCGGCTGGACACTTAATGGCGGTAATGGCGGGTTCATTACTTTAATTAGCAAGAACAGTTTGTTTCTTGGAATCAACGGCGCATTAAAAGCCCGCGGGGCAAATGGATTAGTTGCTAGCTGCACTGCCGGAAACGGCGGAACAGGCGGCAACGTAGTTATTCAAACAGTTGCAGGTGCATCTGTCACTCAACTTGGCGTAATTAATGTTTCAGGCGGAATGGGCGGAGTCGTACCAGCAAGTTGTGGAAACTCTACAAGTAATGGAACAAATGGTGGTTCGGGATCATTTACACTAACAGGTCTTACTCCCTCAGTTGCAGGATTTTCAATATATAATTCAACATCTATGAGTATATCCGCAGGAGGAAACATAACCCTCACACTAAAAGCTGCTGACGAATTTGGAGACATTATTGCCCCAAGTTCAACTATTTGGACAACTAGCAATGCTTCAATCGTTGCATTAACATCTTCTAATTCAACTCAAGCAAATTTAACTGCTTTCAGAAGTGGAAACGCTATAATCACAGCAAGGGTTGGTGACCTCACTAAATTTATTGTTATAACTAGCGCAATAGGTCCTTTTGACCACATTAATGTTAGAAAACTATATTCAAATGATACAGTCCCATACAATGATTCAACACGCGTTTTAGAGATTACTTCTTTTGACGCCGGTGGAAACCGCGTGCCAATTCATCCAACTGAATTTGACGAAGTTATTTTTGAAGTTACAACTGCTAACGGCACTTATGCTGAAATCACTTCATGTTTACAACGCCCGCCTTGTCTTCCAAATAACGGCACATACATTGCAAGAATGTTGACAACTGATGCACCGGATACAATATTCGTAAAAGTCAGGCACGGAGATACTGAATTCAATTTTAATTTTACAGTTACAATACGCAAACAAGACGTAGTAAATGTCAGAATTGAACCTGGAAATATAAACACTACACCAAAATCAAGCACTCAGTTTAAGTTAATTGGAATAGACACTAGGGGAAACGAGTTTGAATTTCCAGCCGATAGTTGGACAACAGTAAACTACACTGGAAGTGGTTCAATTGATTCAAATGGAACATTTACATCAAACCAACTTGGCGACGTACAAGTAATTGGAATATTTGACGACAAAAATAGTAGCTCGAATGTAACAATCGTGATTGGAGAACCTAGCTACATTAATGTCACTAGTGCAACTGGCTTAATGAGCGTAGTTGCAGGAGAACAAATTCAATTCAACACTTCATTACGCGACGTCGGTGGAAACATACTAACAACAGTTGGCAGCGAAGCTCCAGCATATACTTGGTACACTTCAAGTGGTACAATTTATCCAAATGGCACACTCGTTGCAACTCAAGCAGGCCAAGTTACAGTAACTGCAAGATTAGTACAAAACAACAACATTTACGGAAACATAACTATCCTAGTTACACCTGCAAACGTATATGGACTTGCAATTGCTGAAAGCGGAGCAACAATAACCGCAGGTTCAACAGGCGCATTAACCGCAATATTAATTGACAAATACGGCAACCGCATTGCAGACACTGACGCAACATGGACAATCCTAAATGGAACAGGGCAAGCAACCCTCAATGGACGCTTATTAACTGCTACAAAAATCGGTTACGTAAC
>JAHFHN010000097.1 GCA_023246885.1 Microcaldota archaeon | reverse complement strand
TTTGGCTGACATTTTTGTCAGCAATCACTTTAACTTGCTGGTCAGTTAGCAAGTACCTGCGGTGAATGGGTCCGCCTTGCGGCGTTGTTGCCGCAGTTGTTTTTGCTTCTTTTGTAAAAGTAGATACTAGCTCTTGTAATTCTTTTTCTTCGCTTTCTTTTTCTGGCGTAATCGACTGCGCAGTTTTTGTTTTACTTGGACTTGTTTTAGTTGAAATGGATTTACTTAAAACAGGTTTAGTTGAACCAACTTGCGCTTGTTCGGTTTCTCTAGCTTGCTTCCACTTTGCAAAACCAACTGGAGGCGATTCTGCAACGGCTGTAACTGTTGAAACCGATTTCTTTGGTACAGTTGTTGCGACTTGCTCGGTTGCCGCGACTGGAACCGGAGAAATAGTTTTTATTTCTAGTTTAACTTCTACAGGTTCATTGATTAGATTGCTTTTTAGTTCCTCTACTTTTGCAACAGAGGTAACTGGTTTTATTTCAATTTGTTTTGGCGAATCTTGCTTCAAAATCGTTTTGCTCTTTGCACTGCCGCTAACTGGTTTGGCTCTTGACCCGGCTTTAACTGGCATGCCAATTGTAATGAATTTTTGGCTTGACAAGGTTAAAAGGAAAAACGTGCGCAGGATAACTAAGTAAAATGCAGTCACGATAAAGAGCATGGTGAAGAATAGCGAGTCAAGAGAAAACGCGCGATCGCCAGTAATTGAATAATCAACTAGAAAAGCAGTTAGCCAAATGGCTGCTGAGATAAAGCAAACTGTCGCGAATTTAGCGCTTTTTTCAAATGTCCTTATTTCCGGATAAGATAAGCGTAGTACAAAATATCCAATTGTAAACGTGCCGATTAAAGTAAAAGAGTAGAAAATAACGGCGAGTAACGGGTCATTCAGCATACAGTATACCAATAGTTACAATGTAGAAGTGCAATAAAAGAGTAGCGAAGACCATAGAGAGAAAAGAAAGGGTAACAAAAAGCGGTTGATTTAAATGCTGGAAGAGCATAAGACAACTATTATGGTGGACGTTTCAGTACTTTTAACTCAAGCGTGGTTTGTTTTGCTATTTTCTCTAATTGTGAGCTTACTTGCATTTCCCCTCGTGGTTGTATTTTCGTTTGTGTACGACTATTTAGAGAAAAGGCATGCTAAAACACCAAAAATACTATTGATGCTGATTTGCACTTTTCTAGCAACATTGGTGACAGTTGTGATAATTGAATTTTACCTTGGCTATACATTACCACAAGTCTTTTCAACACCTTGAGCGCTATAACGCAGTCAAGTGCATTGCATTGCGTCAATTTATCGCCTTGCTTTTGTGCGTCCCTTTGGTTTAAAAAGCAAAAACGCCTTGTTATTTAGTTGAACAACTATTATGGATTACCGACGTAAAACCAGTATTTTCTTACTAATAGTATTTCTAGTTGAATTATTTGCACCATTTACATTTGCTTTAACTAGCCCGGCTACGCCAAGCTCTCCATTTAACGTTCGCGGCATTTGTGAGTTAAATGAAATGACTCCAGAACAGACTATGTTCTTTTGGCAACAAGTTCAAGGTTTTAGGGGCGACCAAGTGAATGCGTTAAGTGGGAATGAAGTGATACAAAATAAGCCATCGCAAGTGGTTAACAATATATTTATCGGCAGTAAACCTGAAGGAGTATACCCGCTAGATACTGCAACTACGTTAATGGGTTTCGATGAAGAACAGAAAAAAGCGGCTGCTACTTACTTGAACAAAAAGCCAACTGACCGCATAACTGATGCTGAAGCGCGCGACATTGCTAAACGTTTTAAGAACGACGCGGGCGTGGCTGATTTACTTTCACAATTAAAGGGTTCACCAAGTGAAGAAAATCCAGCTTTTGAAGGGTATAAAATTCGCACAAACGCTGGCGGAGAGATTCCTCTTTCTGCACTACAGGATTCAACTACGCCAGATAATCCAAATGCCGCTTGTTTGCTTGATAGCCAGCACATAACTGGAAAAGTTTCATACATTGGTTCGCTTTCCAAAGATGTAACTGTTGCTTATAGCGGCGCGCCAAATTTAAAAGGGGTTCAAAATGGCATTGGTTCAACTGATGCAGTTAATGACTTGGATTTGCAAGGTGCGTCTACATTAGTTTTGCCAAAGCAGTATGAAGAAACTGTAAAGCGGTTAAAAACATGGGTCAGCATAGACACGTGGTTGACAGTTGCCCAAATGGGTTTCTTTTTTGCAAAAGCAGGCACATTAACAAGCGCGCAAGAGAAGTTAAAAGAAATTGAAACAAGAAAACTACAATTTGCTCCAGACTCAATTACGTTTAGCCGAGTTACAAGCACACCGCTAAAAAGAGAGATATATGGGCTCGGAAGCGCACCCTCAATAAGCAAATCTCAATTAGAAAGCAGTTTAACAAAAATAGAAAGCGAATTACTTGGAGAATTCACTCCGCCAGGAGCTACAAATCCATTTACAGTTGCAGATATACCAATGCTAAAAGCAAATTCGCCTGACTTTGCATCGCGTTATGAGGTAGTTGAAAAAATAAGGAGCGAGATACCAACAACTGCGGCACCTGCAGCAGATGTAAGTACCATTTATAGAAAATACGAAGCTGACTTTACAAAAACCACCGGAGGGTTTGACGCATTGGAATCTGCAGAGGTTACAAAAGCACAAGTTAGAAGTCGACTTGAAATTGATTCAGCAAAAACATTGAACGAGCTTGCAGGACAAGAGTATACTGCCGATTTGGGAAAAATCAAAAAACTACTAGCTGCTCGCACAGGAGAAGTTTGGTACCGACTAATACTTGGAATGGGTTGGCTTGGACCAGGTCGTTTTGTATTTGAAATCACTGACGCTATTACTTTCCAGCGCATCAGCCAAAAACAATATGCAAATAATTACATAACGGTTTTTGCCAATAACAATGATTTAATCGGCGAATTCAGGCGGGCAACTGACTGGGTCTCTGCAGGAACCGTTACTGACGCGATATCTGACTTTACTGACGAGGGCATTCCAAGTGCAGCGTACCAAGTGGGTAACTTATGGATCGTTAATCAACCACTTGAAGGAGCGCCTGGAACTTCCGCTAATTCAATAACTAGTTTTAGAACACAAGATGGAAAGATAAAAATTGAATCTAGTTGGAAAGGAAAATCAGATATACTAATAGCAGAACAACTTAGTTCTAAAGACGAATATGCGCGGTTGCCAATTGAAGTGAAAGATGCAAGTTGGTCACTTAAAATAAAAGCGCGCAAGGAATTCCAAGGATTTTATGCTGCACTTAATTTAATAGCACCGATTATTTCATGGAGACTAAGTGGTTTAAGTGACGCATCACTAACCGCAGTTCGACTAGTAGTTTATGACTTGTATATTAGAGAAGCTATTAATCCCGCTCAGACTAAACCAGATGAAAAATGCGAT
>JAHFHN010000096.1 GCA_023246885.1 Microcaldota archaeon | reverse complement strand
TTAATATTTTTCTAAGCAAATTGCGCATGTCTTTTTGTTCCTCTTTTTACCCGAAATGATTTTGAAATACCGAAGCAGCAGTAAAAGCTAGAATATGAGACAACCGCAAATCATTGCCACGCTAATATTGTGTTTAATTCTATTTGCAAATTGCGCAAGTGCTTTTGTTGAATTAATTCCCAGCAGTGACTTTATTGTCACAATTGACAAGGGGATTTATGTAAATTGCGGCGAATTAAACGGGATTGACAACTTTGAACGCGGCGTATTGCGATTGGAAAAAGCGGATGAAAAAGCAATTTCAGCATATGGCGACTTGCAATTTGCGTCTGCGCTTGCAGCACCTATAGTTCAAATTTCAGTAAATATTATTTCGCCAATTCTAGTGCAGGGGCCAGCAAACTACCTATGCCTTGCCAGCTCAATAAGCAGTTTGCAAAAATCACTTGACGCTGCAAAAGAACTAGCAAAGCAAATAGATGAAGAAGCAACTTCACTTGAATTTGAAATCGGAAGGAATTTCACCGGACCAGGCGCAAATGAATTAATCGCGTTTAATGAAGTAAACAACGGACAAGGAGAACTTGGAAAAACTGCTTTGCAACTCCAGTCAGATTATAGTCAAAGCTTATTGCAAATAAACCTGCACAGCCCAAGCAAAGCAGCAACTACTGCAAAGACACTATTGGAAAAAAATGGCGGTTTGCAACAAATGGAAAGTTTCTTGCTAACTTTAAAGAAAAGTAAAGAAGAGTTAAAGGAGCTTGAAGACTCGCTTCTTGCACAATTTGATGAGAAAGACTCGCAAACTAAAGATAAGATAGCTGAGCTAAAACGCCAGGATATAGACAAACTTGGCGGAATTCAGCTAATTAAATTGCAATATAGTAACCGCGCAATTGTCGGGAAAATAACTTCAGCTACAACTACCCCGGCGGGTTTGTTCGAACAAAGCAAAACACACCAGTCGCAAGGAGATGCACTTTATAAGTCACTCAGCAAATACAAAAACTACGGCCGAACAGCTAACAGAATAAACGCCTTGGAAAAAGCGATTTCAAAAACTGAACTTGCGCAAAGTGCAGCTGACGATAGTTTAGAAACAGCACAAGCTATCCTTTTGCTTTTACAAGAAGAAGTGAACAACTTGCAAGTTGATGCAAAAAAAATTGAATCACCCTTTGGAAAACTAGCAATTGAGCATTTATTTGACAAGTTTAAAACAGGGGCAACTCTTGCACAAGATGTAATCAACTTAAACCAATTAGCAAGCGAATTGAAAGACTTAATACAAATTTACAATGGAACTATAAGCGAACAAGATAAAACTGAGTTACGCGTTGAGATACGCGAAGCGCAACGAATTGCATTAAGCGCACAAAAACTCGGGCTTACGCCTGCATCTGAAATTTTCAAAAAACTCAGCGAGACTTATGATTTAATTGACAAAGCAAAAACAGGCGCTGATTTAATGAAACTGAAACTTGAAACCCAGCAAAATAAGAATTTATTATTTTCACTAATTGAACAAAAATATAGATACTTAAAAGACTGGTACGGCGACGCAACACAACTAGAAGAGCAAAACGCCTATACAACTTTAGAAGAAAATCAGCTGGATAATTTACGCGACGTGTTTACAAATAATAAGTTGCCAGAAAACATCGACTCTATTACAAAAATAGAGAGTATTTTAAAAGAATTAATTCAAACAGGTGTCAAGCGAATTTGGCAAACAAATTCAACTTTGCCTACAATAGCAAATGTCAATGGAACAATAGCCGCGAATACTTCAACTGCGACTATACCCGCCAAAAGCGCAGCTGTTACGCAGAACAATACACGTATTGATACAATTAACCTAAATGAGATTTCGGAAAAATTAAAGGAAATTGAAGAAAAGGGAACAAAAGCGTTTTATTCGCCGGCAAAAAGTAAAAAAACGCTCGAAGAAATTAAATTTGAAAAATTGTTAAAAGAAACTCAAACAAAAGCAAAAGAATTAATAAAGAATCCAACTAACACAAAAGTTGAAGAAGTGAAAAAAAATCTAGACAGCATGGAAGCGGTTCTTTCAACAGTTGAGAAGAACACTGCCCTAGAAATTGCAATTGCAGAACAACGTGGAAACAATGTTGACGATGCAACAGCAAAATGGAAAGAAGGACGGTTTACAGAAGCACTACAAGCTACTCCAACAGCAAAAAAAGCACAATTATCTGAAATAACTGGACAAGTAACTAAAAGTGATGATTCAAAATTATGGGCTATTGGAATAAGCTTAGTGATAATTTTAATAGGCGCCGCGTATTTGTTTTATATGAAGAAAGATGAACCCGCTTGAGAACATACTAAATGCATTCGGCAAAAAAAAGCCACCATTACACGAATTAAAATGGAAGATTCCAGAAGCAAGACTCACTGCAGCTGTTGATGACATAGAAAAATATATTGGACTATTACGCCGCAAAACCCGTTTTCTAACTGGCGGTGAGTTCATAGACACAGTTTACTACAAAGAATATGGAGAGAACATATACGCTTATTTCACGGTACGCGTTGACTCTAAAACACAACAAGAAAACTTATTGTTTGATGGATACATGATTCAAGAAGAGGATAAGCTCGACTTAGAAGTTGCAAGTGCTTACACTATTCAAAACTACTTGGAAAAACTAGGCTACAAAAAAGGGTTTGACCGCAGCTTAACAATTTGGAAATTCACAGCAGGCATAATCACATTAACTGCCTACAGTATAGATGATTTTGGAGATTTTGTAGAGATTTCACTTCCTGGCACTAAGTTTGTAAAAGCAAGGGAAGCAACAGAACAATTTGCATTTAACTTATTTGAAAAAATTGGGATAAAAAAAGATGACGTGATCCCAACTGACTTGAACACATTGCAATTAATGCAAATGAAAGACAGTGGAAAAGAAACTGGCGAGAAGTTGTTTTAAAAATAAAAAAGATTAGAAAAAGCAGTTTAAGAAAATAATAAAAACTTAAAAAGAATTTAAAAGAAGTTTAAAGACAAAAAGAAAAAAGCGAATTATTCTTCTTCTTCGGTTTCTTCATCGTCGAAGTCATCGTCTTCCCATTCTTCTTCGTCCCACTCTTCGTCATCTTTTTCGTCTTCGACATCTTCTTCTTTCTTTGCTGTTAACATTGGTACGATTATAGCCATAAATAAAATAACCTCGTGAGTACGTTATAACGATTAAAAGCTTATAAACCTTGCGAAGCAAGCCAAAATAATTCCTTGCCCCAGTTAACTTTTTCACTTTTTCGCTGTTTAATTACTTTGAGTAACTTCGCTAGGGAAACGCGTTTCGTCGAGTTGATTTCTACAAAATTCTTCTTGTAAAAACGTTCAACTAAAATGGGAAAATAATCTTGAGCTTCTGCTAACAAATTGTCAAAAAGCTTTTCTCGCCTATAGTGGCGTTTTG
>JAHFHN010000095.1 GCA_023246885.1 Microcaldota archaeon | reverse complement strand
TGATCCCATTTAATATTTGGCACTTCAACGTAAACTTCTCGCAATGCACTGGGATGAATTTCCCTTAATGCATCTGTGAAGTCAGCTTTAAGCACTTGTAAACTATCTAAGATTTTTATCGGGATATCTTCTTCTAGGTTTAATTTTGGTAACGTTCGGCTTAACACTTTCATGGCTGCTTCTTTGCATAAGCTTTGTAAATCTGCGCCGACAAAACCATGTGTAACTGCTGCTAGTTCGTCAAGTGAAACGTCTTTTGCAAGTGGCATTCCACGCGTGTGGATTTGTAAAATTTCTTTGCGTCCTTTTTTGTCTGGTACGCCTATTTCAATTTCTCTGTCAAAACGACCTGGGCGACGTAAGGCAGGGTCAATGCTATTTGGCCGGTTTGTTGCGCCAATTACAATAACTTGCCCGCGGCTTTTGAGGCCATCCATGAGGGTTAGCAGTTGACTCACAATGCGTTTTTCTACTTCTCCAACTACTTCTTCTCGCTTTGGAGCAATTGCGTCAATTTCATCTATGAATATAATTGTTGGAGCATTTTCTTCTGCTTCTGCAAATATTTTGCGGAGTTTTTCTTCTGCTTCGCCAACGTATTTACTTACTATTTCTGGACCTGCAATTGTTATGAAGTGTGCTTCGCTTTCACTTGCAACTGCACGCGCTAGTAATGTTTTTCCAGTTCCAGGTGAACCATATAGGAGAACTCCTTTTGGTGGTTCTATTCCTAGTCGCTCAAATAATTCCGGGTGGCGCATTGGGAGTTCTACCATTTCTCGGATTTTCTGCGCTTCTTCTTTTAACCCACCTAAATCGCCGTATGAAATAGTTGCAAATTTACCGAGTTCTTTGAGTGGCTGTTCATTTAGAATTAGTTCAGTTGCTTCGTTAACAATTACGAACCCATTTGGGTTAGTTTGTGCAACTGCGAATACGAATGGCGTACCGAAAACGTTTACGGATAGTACATCGCCTTTTGAAAGTGGTTTGCCGATAAGGTTTTTTTTCACGTATTGGTCAAAGCCAGGAGCATAGCGGGAAGGCTGGTTTGGCGCGAGGACGATTTTATTAGCGGATTTGATAACTGCTTTTATTAAGCGAACGCGGTCGCCTAAACCAACAGATGCGTTTTGGCGCAATATGCCGTCCATTCTTATTATGCCAAGCCCTTCGTCAGACGGGTGTGCGGGGAGTACAATTGCAACTACGCTGCGTTTACTTCCTTTGATTTCAACTACATCTCCAGTTGTTACGCCTAGTTGTTCCCTGCCGGCTGAATCCATGCGAATGATTCGCTTACCGTAGTCGATTTGCAGTGCTTCTGCTACTTTAAGCATGATTGAACGTTGATCCATGTTTTTCTATATCCCGCACATATGTGCATTTATTTTACTTTTTCCTAGCTTTATTCAATTACTACTTCGCAGTTGCCTGGAAGGAGTTTAGCGATTTCGGTTTCATCTAGCTTCGCTTTTTTTCCGTTTTCAAATAGCTTTTTGGCGAAATAAGCTTTAATAGCTTTTGAAGCCGCGTTTTTATCTTTATCTCCAGGAAGGATTTTAACGCATAGTTTTGTAGCGCCGGTTAAAATGGGCCGCAAGGAGAATTGTAAAGTGTCTTCATTTAAGCAAATGTAGAGGCCGAGTAGCGTGTTTTTGAACCATTTGCGTTCGCCGTTTATTGCAAAACCACCTTGGTCAATGTAACCCCCGTGAGAGTGTTTACTTACCTGACTAGAAAGAATGGCATAGACATCTACATTGCCGAAGCCGCGCTTCCAAGCACTACTGAAGCTAGCGGTGAACTGTGCTGCTTCTTGTAATTCTGCTTCAGTCGCAGTAGGCACGGCATTTGGATTTGTGGAGGCGGGGTTTTTCACTACAACGGCCGGTGAGCCGCGGATGTCAGCGTGTAAAAACCACTCATTTGGAGAACAGTGTTTAGCAAACAAGACATCGTTTTGTTTTGCGTTTCTTCCGCCGATTACTAGTGAATTTTTTGACGTGAGGAAGTGGTGAAACGCGTCAACCCATTCGCGCTTCTTTTTTGTAATGGTGTTTTGTACGGTTTGTTTTTGTGACTCTTTGAGGGTTTCAAGAATAGCTTTTTCTGCGCCAGTTGCTTTTGACCGGTACTTCTTCGCCTCTTCGCGGTAGCCTGCAATGTTTTGCATTAGCGATTTACGCGGGTCGAGGACGATTTTCATAATTATTCTTTTGCACTTTTTATACAGTTTTGACGCTTTTAGCACGTTTAGCAGGCTTAGTTTCTTTTGCGGGTTTAGGCGCTTTAAGCGCTTTGGGAGCTTTTGCAATTTCGGTAATTGGTTTAGCTGCAGGTTTGTTTTCGAGTTTGTCTGCGGGCTTGTCTTCAAGTTTAGTTGCGGGTTTATCTGTGGGCTTATCTATTGCATTTGAGTGCCCCCAGTTTGCTTTTGTTTCACATTTTGTGTCAAGGCACATTGAAAAGAATTTCTTGGCTTTGCGCTTTACCCCAATTATAGGTGTGCCGCATTTCGGACAGATTTTGTCAGTGTGAATAATTAATGCGTTGTGTGGCAATGGGAAGGTTACCTTGCAGGTCGGGTACTTATCGCAGCCGACAAATTGGCCAAATTTAGATCGGCGCATAACTAGTTTACCGCCGCACTTGCAATTGCCTAACTCAGCTGCTTTTGACAACGCTTCATTAAGTGAAGTGAGTAAATGTTTTCCGATTTCAACTTCGTGCGCTTTGAACTCAGTGCATAAGCCAGTTACAATTTTTTCTCCTTGAGCTATCACTTTACTAGGAGTTGTTTTGACTTGCTCTATTTCTTCCATTTGTTCTTCAACACTGCGAGTTAGATCTTCTTGCAGTAACCCGGGACAATGTTGAGAAAGTGCATCAAATACACATTCACCAAAATTTGTGACATGAATACTTTTCTTGTCTGTAATGTAATCGCGCGAGTAGAGTGTTTCAATAACTTCTGCGCGAGTTGCCTTTGTCCCTAAATTAAGGTCTTCTAGTTTTTTGACAATTGAAGCAGGCGAATAGCGCTTTGGCGGCTGAGTTTCTTTTTCCTCCATTCTAATTGCATCGGCAGTTACGCTTTGGCCTTGAGTGAATTCAGCTGTTGAATCTTTAATGTCGTGATATGGGTAAAACGCAAGCCAACCGGCAAATGTAGTTAGCACGCCACTTGTGCGGAAGCGTTGTTCTCCAAGTTGTGCAGTTACAGCGGTTCTTTCTCGTTTTGCTGGCTCTGCGAAGCACGCGAGGAAGTTTCGTACAATTAAATCATATAATTTTGCATCTTGTTCGCTTAACTTTGTAGGCATTTGGCCAGTCGGGTGAATTGCCGGGTGAGCTGCGTCGGTTTTCTTTCCGTTGTTTGGAATTAATTTCGTCTGGAGAATCTTTCCGGCATCTGCAGCATATTTAGATTGTTTTGTAAGTGACGAAACTA
>JAHFHN010000094.1 GCA_023246885.1 Microcaldota archaeon | reverse complement strand
AAAACTAAGTTGTACTAAATATGAACTAATTAAATGTCAAGATTTATTTTTTTCAAGTTTTTGACCGATTTTTTTCTTTCAAAAAATACACATTTTGTTTTTGCCTAAAATCTTCATCCCCCGTTAAAAACAACTCTTCGGAAGTAGCATAGGAGTAATTCAAAGAATCTGAAAAATCTAGCTTTTCCCTAGCTGCAATTAACCCACCCGCAATTGCATTTTCTTTTTCAAGAACTAATATTGAACTCTTACGTTCAATAACACCTATAAACTTAGCAATATCTTCCTTAGTTTTACCCATTCTGCTAAGTACATGAGCAAGTTCACCAATTGCAACGCTAGGAGTTTTAAGTGAAGAAGCATTCATTAAATTGGCGTACTGCGAATCACCTTTAAAAAAAGCCATCCAAGCGTAAGTATCAGCCACGTAAGTAACCATGCAATTTTTTCACCTCACTGCGACGTCTTTCTTTTCTCACTTGCGCTAGTGTTTCAAGAGCAGGCTCTTTCCTAAGCCAACCAAACCCTTCGAAATTAGGAGTTCCCTCACCTAATTGTTTTTCAAGCAAAACATTAACTCCACGAGTAAGATTACCCTTAAACATCTGCCTCACTCGTGCTGCAAGCACTTCATCAATTAAAATCGTCGTCCGCATCATAGCCATTTTTTATCACCAAAAACGCAATAGTATTACTCATAATAATATTCATACTATTATAAAAATGCTGCCTTTAGTGAATTATAATGGAAATATTTTCGCGGCTTAAATAGTTTCTCGAGCACCCCGTTGCCGGTGAATTAAACTAGCCCAAACTGTTCCGTCAACGGAGGATGGGAAAAATACGCTAGCACGTTGAAGTTTTTATCCGCTAATTCTATCATTTCAAACTTTTCTTTTTTTATCAAAGCAAAGCCGGGCTTAGTTAAGCATTTTGATTTGAAATCTAGATAATGTTCAAGCGTGAAGTCCGCATCGCCGCGTTCTGGCCGATTTTTGTCCGGCAAACGAATTTTCAACAACTGTAAATCACCAGCAACCGTAGGAATAGGAGTAATCTGAAATAAGGGACCCATTCGAGTTTGTTCAATTATCTTGCCAGATTTTTCAGCGGCTTCAAGTAGCACTTGGAATTCTTTTTCGCTTTGGCTAAAAATGCAAGCGTAGTTTACTGGCGCGTTTGGTTCAATTTCGTATTTGTTCTTTAGTTCGCGTGCTTCGCTTACTATTTTTTGCGCGATTTTTTTTAATTCAAGTGGAGTCAAACAAATTTTCACCAATAGACCGCCTACTGCCTAAAAGTTTTCATTAGATTATCGTCAAAAGAGACTACTTTGGCGCCCATAGATTTAGCTATCGTTATTATTTCACAATCCACATAGCTTAAAATTTCATTTTTCTCAGAATAAAAATTCAATATGCTCTTTATATTATCAGGAAAAAGTATTTCAAAAGAATTAAATGCAATTAAAACATTACGCGCTGCAAATTCACTTCCCATTAATCTATTCAATCCGTGAGATAGTTCTAGCAAAGTACCGTAAGTAATAGCTTGCGGCTGGCCAGAAGAAGCTATTTCATACATTAGTTTTTTGGCATCTGTGTGAAAAGCATCATTACTTACTAGATTTGCGATGAGCACGCTTGTGTCTATTATAATCATCTATTATAGCCTCGTCAATTATTTTATCAATATTTTGGCTAGCCGTAGTGGCATATTTACCTTTTATTTTAATTGGCTTAATAGCAGCTAACCAAGCCGCTGCACCTTTTTTCTCAGGCACAACTTTTAGTAATTCTTGAACTTCAGTCGCTAATGTATGACCATGGCCAACTGCACGCAATTTAAGTGTACGAAAAGCACCTTCATCCATATTTCTAATTAACACATCTACCACAATTGATAACACTGATAAACTTGATAACAAAGATATATTTAAAACTTTCAGTTATAAAAATAGAAAATAATTAGAGCTTATAATCAATTCCGCAGAAAAAGTTAACAAAAAGAGAATTAGACACTTATTTTTTTCTTTTATTAGCTTTATTTATATTCTTTAAATCACATAATTTTGTTAATGTTCGGAATGTTGAAAACTGCAATTAAGCTAGTACTATTGGCTATCGTCGTAATTGCAATTTTAGCTTGGGCGCCATGGCTAGACGACCAAGAAGTAAGGAATTATTATGTTGCAACTATGCACGGCTATCCGGAAATAAGACCATTTGAAGTAGCACTCGGCGTCTCTTCTCTTAGCCCAACTCCAGACGTTTTAGACGTACAATGGATTCCGTTTGCAAAAATTGTTAAATTGAAAAGTGACTCACGCTTTACGCCTGGAACGCGCAATTGTATAATGACTTTTTGGAAAGGATTTTACTGCGTCCCTTAAAGTGCATGTTTTTTGGTTAAGTGAGTTATTTCAATTATTTCAAAGTCTTCGGGATTAGCATCACGGGGTTGACCGAATTCGCGTAGAATAGTTCGAATTGCGCCACCGTGAGAAACAACTAACGTATTTTTACCATTTTTAATTACTTTTTTCAAGCCACTTAAAACTCGTTTACGCACGCGTGCAAATGGTTCGCCGCCTTCTATAGTGAAATTTAAGTCGCTTAGTTCGGCAACAAGTTGCGGGTATTTTTTCTTAGCAACATCTTTATTCATTCCAGTTAGGAATCCATAAGTGTTACGTTCTTTGAAATCTTCGCGTATTTCAATTGGAACGCGTAATACATTTGCAAAAAGTTTTGCAGGAATAGCTGCGCGTTTTAATGGAGAAGAAATAATTAATTCAATTGGCAATTCACGCAATTTTTCAAGGACTTTTTCAGCGTCTCGCATTGCTTTTTCAGTTGGCTTATCATCAGCCCAACCGCCAAAAGTGTTGTTAACATCGTCAAAAGCTTCACCGTGCCGCATGAGCCAAATTCTTTGCATAAAAACTACATCATCGGTTTAACTTTATCGAATTTGTTTTTTGCGTTTAGCTCGCTCTATCTTATCAACAATGAAGTTAAACGCTGCTACAAACGGACGTTGATATTTATGCTGTGCAACTACTGGAACGCCAACAACTTGTAGTTTCCACGCTCGATTGCCATATCCAACATCGTGAAAGATTTTGCGCGTACGTTCAGCATGTTGTGGATGAGTAAAAACTAAAACTTCTTTTGGATCATGGCGTTGCACTAAAGGCAATGAATTCACTGCATTTTCTTTTGTATTATGCGATTCGTTTTCGGGTATAAAATTCCATTTTCTGTGCGGCAAACCAATCGCTTTAGCGTGCTTTTCAGCATGTTCAATCATTGCAAGAGCTTCAGTTGTTTTTCTCCCTTTACCAATTGCGTTCGCATTACGCCCGCCAGAAAAAATAAGATGAGTTAACTCACCACTGTGAAGCATCTCAACTGCCTTTTCAACTCGAAGCCTTGAAGCTAAATCCGGCTTTCCATT
>JAHFHN010000093.1 GCA_023246885.1 Microcaldota archaeon | reverse complement strand
AATGTTGTTGGAGAAAAAGGCAAGGTTTATTCGTATGAATGGCGGGAAGATTTTGCTAAGCTAGTTGAAAAAAACGCAGTTAAGTTGGGTTTTGAAAAAATTGTTGAACTTAAATTGAAAAATGTTTTTGATGGCATTGACGAAAAAAATGTCGATGCGGTGATTCTTGATTTAGCGGATAGCGAAAAAGCAATTGGTAATGCGTTTAATTGCCTGAAAGAAAACGGAGTGCTAGTTGGTTATCACCCTAATGTTGAACAAATTCGCACATTCGCTGAAACCGCAACTACGATTGGCTTTACCCAAGAAAGAATTATGGAAGCGAACACGCGAGATTGGTTAGTGCGTGACCGCGGGTGTCGCCCAGTTAACACCGGATTAACGCATACTGCTTTTCTTTCATTTTGGCGAAAACCAAGCATTAAACCCCAATAATTATAACTAGTACTGGCATTACTTTGTTATAATATGAAACTCAAGCTATTTGCGGTATTGTTTTTATTTGGGCTAGTGTTAGTTGCTTCAGTTTGGACTTATAAAGGCAATGAATTGAAAGACAATCAAATTCTAGTGTTTGTAACGGGTAGTGATCCAAGCCCAACTGAAGCTCAAAGCGGGGTTCCAACAATTGACCCACGCATGCCAACTCAAGTGCGTGTTGATGGTACTAGCATTGCGTGCAAAGTCACTCATTTTGAAACTGACTCTAAGGCAATTGGAAGATATGCCGGGGGGTCACTACGAAACGGAGTTCAAGTACCCGCGGATAACTTATATTTGAAAGTTCAAGCAACGCATGACTGGGCTACGACAGAGACAATTAACTCGCTTGAAATTGCAGGGTGTGCAGTGGGATATACTACTGGAGGTAAACTTAGAATAAATGGATTATCTGCACAAACGGGAGGTTCGATTTATCCTCCATCGTTGACACACCAAAATGGGCTTGATGCCGACATGGCATTTACATGCAAGAAACCAGGCGGGGGTTACGTTAATTGCAATAACCAAGATCATTCAGTTGGGACTTTTGACCCAGAAATGAACTGGCTTTTTGTACGCAGTTTAGCAGAATACACTCCAGTTAGGCGAATACTGCTCGACAAGGCGCTAATCAACCAACTTAAGGTTTATGCTAGAGAAAATGACCCGGGGCCGCTTACAGATCAAATATTTTCAACTCCACTTTTATTACACTGGAAGGGGCATGCAAATCACTTTCACGTAACTTTTCACTGTTCTCCTTCAGATAAGCCGGGTTGCGTTGAAGATTCTGGCGGATTTAGAGGCCAAGGAGCAAGCGGGCCTTTAATTGAAGAAGTAGAAACAGGCGAAGAAGAAGCTGGAACAGCCGGCGTAGCTGCGAAGTCAGATACTGAGTTATTGGCACTAGCAAGAACGAGAAGCCCCAGGTGTCTCTTTTTCAATGATGAGGAATTGAACCCCGTTATAAGTGAATGTTCTGCAGAGTATGGCATTAATGAAAAGTTAATAAAAGCGCAAATGATAGCAGAGAGTGGCGGCAGTTGTGGTGATAATGGCGGGGATCCTTTAGCACGAAGCGGTGCAGCTGCAAGTGGGCTATTACAATTAAGAGAAATAGCAGTGCGAGATGTTAACACATATCGCGAAGCAGAAGACCGAATCGAATTTGATGATCTCGTTAATCCCTCAATAAACGTTTGTGCGGGTACACAATACATGGCAATCTTATGGCAAAGACGCGTAGCATCCAACATCAGAACAACTGAGGACTTACTAGCGGCGTACAATTGGGGGCCAGGCGCATTTAGAGACAGTGGCGGCTTGAACCTGCCAGCGGAAACAACTGACTACGTAGCTAGAATTAAGAGAAAGTACAGGGAAAAATTTGGTAGCGAGTTGCCAACTGACCCAAGTATGCCGGGCGTTGCAATGAATGCAAAAGGTAACTCTGCAGCGCCAAGAGTTGTTTAATTGATATCAACGCGAGGCCTAAGACTTTTTATTTGAATCCTCTTGCTGCAATGATTTTTTCTTGCAAGTGGCTCCTGCTGTAAAATAGAATTAATATTCCAACTAAGAGTGCTGCGCCGGCGTATAGCGTTAATGCTCCTTTTTCAAGTGCTTGGTAAACTACGTATTCGCCGAACACACCTAATACGATTAGCCAGAGTAAACGGAGTTCAATTAGATATTCTGAAAACAGCCCGTGGCTTTTGATTTGGCTAGCTGGATAGTTTAGCATGAAGCTAGCAACGGATATAAGCAACGCTGCCGGGTAAATAAAAATCGTCCAACCGGGAAAGAACTCTTCTGCTAAAAATGCAACTACTAAAATAAAAACGGCATGAAATGCAAAAAACTGGTTCTCTGGTTCATTTAGCCACTTGAATATACCGACCATAAGCGCAACACCTGTAAGTAAATTATTGATGTAGCCAGTTAAAAAAAGCATTAGTTTTAATGGCGCAGAAAACATAAGAGAATAAGTCATACATATGAAAACCAAATTAACTACAAGAGTAAGTGAAGCAGCAAAAGCCATTCTAGCTGGAAACCTAGTTGCGTTTCCAACTGAAACAGTTTATGGCTTAGGCGCAAACGCTTTTGACGAACGTGCAGTGAAAAAAATTTTCGTTGCTAAAGGCCGGCCAGCGGATAACCCACTCATTGTGCACATTTGGAGTAAAAAACAAATTGCAGAAATTGCAAGTGAAGTCTCGCCAGTTGCTAAAAAACTAGTTTATAAATGCTTTCCAGGGCAACTTACAGTTGTTGTAAAAAAAAATGCGAGAATTCCAAACATAGTTACTGCAGGTTTACCGACTGTTTGCATTCGGATGCCATCGCTTCCAATAGCATGTGCTTTTTTGAAGCAATGTGGAGTTCCAGTTGCTGCGCCTTCTGCTAATTTATCAAGTAAACCTAGCCCTACAACTTGGCAACACGTTTTGCACGATATGGATGGAAGAATTCCACTTATTTTAAAAGGGCCAAAATGTGAACATGGGTTGGAATCTACAGTTATTGACTGCACAAAAAAAATTCCAGTGTTACTTCGGCCAGGTGCCGTTACAGTTGAAGAATTAGAAGAAGTAGTTGGACGAATAAATATTCCGATTGCTATAAAGAAAGCACTTAGCCCGGGAATGAAATATCGTCATTACTCGCCAAATGGAAAAGTACATTTAATGAAGCGAGGAGCGAAAATTCCATTTAACTGTGCGTTTATTGGTTTTTCAAATCCAAAAACAGCATACAAAATAAAAGTAAAAACCGCTGCAGAGTATGCAAAGAAACTGTACTGGTTCTTTCGCGAGTGTGATTTGCGTGGCATTGAAAATATTTATGCAGAGATTCCAGAAAAAAAAGGGGTCGGCAGAGCGTTGTTGAATAGACTAGAAAAGGCAATGGCACGATGAATTAAACAATTGTAAAAAAAATAGTGCAGGAGGAGAGATTTTCATGCCTCTTTCTTTTTTCCCATGGCTTTT
>JAHFHN010000092.1 GCA_023246885.1 Microcaldota archaeon | reverse complement strand
CTAGGCTGGCTGCTTGGGCACAATTATGATAGAGCAGAAGTGAAGAAGAAAATGCTTGAAAATATTGCAGGTGAAATCAACCCGCGCATAACTGAGGAATTCCAATGACAACAACAGTAAAATGCGGCTTAGAAATTCACCAGAGGCTAGATACACACAAACTCTTCTGCAACTGTTACTCTGATGCAAACAAACAGATTACAGAAAAAGATATTCACATAACCCGCAAATTACGCAGCATAACTGGCGAACTTGGAACAAGTGATGCAGCGGCATTGTTCGAAGCAAGCAACGACAAGAGTTATGAATACACTTGTGGTGAAAAAACAAGTTGCTTAGTTGAAAGTGACGACGAACCACCCCGGTTAGTTAACGAAGATGCACTGCAGATTGCACTACAAGTTGCAAAAACTTTAAACGCAAAAATTGTCAATGAAGTCCATGTAATGCGCAAATCAATCATTGACGGAAGCACAGTAAGCGGGTTTCAACGAACTGCACTCATTGCATTAAATGGCAAAATAATAGTTGACGGCAAAAAAATCGGCATAGGCACAATTTCGCTTGAAGAAGAAAGTTGTAGAATAATTGAGCGACAAGAAGCAAAACGCGCTTCTTACGGCGTAGACCGACTCGGAATACCCCTAGTAGAAATTACAACTGACCCGGATATTGATTCACCAGAATTAGCGAAAAAAGTTGCGCTTGAACTTGGGGAAATATTACGAAATACAGGCAAGGTACAGCGAGGGTTAGGAACAATTCGACAAGATGTTAATATTTCAATTCCAGAAGGCCAACGCATCGAGATAAAAGGATGCCAAGATTTAGAGGCAATTGACGACATTGTAAAAAATGAAATCTCACGCCAGCACGCTTTGCTTGACTTAAAAGAAAAACTCAACTCGCGAAAAGCAAGAATTGATGGCAAAATAATTGACGTTTCAAAAGTGTTTCAAAACACAAGCAGCAAATTAATTTCTAATGGAATTGCCGGCGGTGCAAAAGTACTTGCAATAAAACTCGATGGCTTTTGCGGCGCATTTGCAACTGAAATATTGCCTGGCTTTACATTCGGAAAAGAAGTTAACGACCACGCTAAAATAGCCGGAGTAAAAGGAATTTTACATACAGACGAAAACTTGGAAAAAGTCGGCATAACGCTTGAAGAGCGGAAAAACTTGGAAGACTTGCTTAATGCTGGCGGAGAAAACGCGTTTGTCATTTGTGTAGATAATGAGTCAACTAGCCGAAAGGCATTACACGCAGTTATTGAACGTTGTAAACAAGCGCTTCAAGGAGTACCTCCAGAAACTAGAAAAACTGACGATAAGAACACGCGCTTCATGCGTCCGCTTGCAGGAGCAGGTAGGCTATACCCCGAAACCGATTTGCCGCCACGCATAATCACAACAGAAGAACTTACAACATTGCCAAAAGTAGAGTCTCCCGCCGACAAAGTAAAACGCTATGAAACGCTAGGGTTAAACGAGGAACTAGCACGCAGAATGGCGTCCCACCAGAAATACAAGCTATTCGAGGAAATTACAAGCAAGACAAAATGCGATGCGTCAACTGCAGCAGTCACAATACTTGAAACCCTAACAGCACTACGTCGCGAAGGGGTAAAAGTCGACGACATAACTGACGATAAACTAGTAACTAGTCTTGAAGAATACGGCGAAAGTACAATTGCGAAACCCGGGATAGCCGCGTTACTTAAAATATTAAGCACCGACGCAGATATACCGGTAAGCAAAGCAATTAGCCAAAACAACTTACAGCGAATAGAAGGAGAATCACTCAAAAAAATAGTTATTGAACTAAAAGGCAACATAGCCGAAATAATGAAAAAGTACAAAGTTAACATTGAACCAAGCCAACTAAACAAAATAATAGCTGACCTCAAACAAAGTGGAAAAATCCAATAGGACAAATGCAACGAAAGCGAGATAAACTAATAATAGCAAATTAAGTGTGATACAAATGCCAGAAGAAATAGAAGAAGATAAATTTGGAAAAATAGGCGAATCAATTCACAAAATAGGAATAGCAAAAATAATCCTTTTACTACTAATAGCTGCAGCGGTATTCTGGTACGTTAATCTTCCAAAAAACGGCTCAGTCTCTATTTTGATAACCGAACTTGACAGCGATAAACGAGTAAGCGGCGCAATAGTATCCATAGAGGATTCAAATGGCCAAATACTTCAAAGCACCGGCACCGACAGCTATCAAAGTTTAACAGACGATACTGGAAGAGTATCATTTGCAAACGTACCAGCTAATCGCGCGTTAACAATATCGATTGACACGAGCGCAGCAACTGGAAACTACGAACCAACAAGCGATTTAGATATTCAACTCGAAAGCGAAGAAAACTTAGATCAAATAGTCCGCTTAGAAAAGCGAACTAAACTTTCGCTTTCACCTGAACTAATCTCAAGCCAAGTTACTCCGACATGCGTAAAGCAGCAGAGTATAACAGTAAAAAATGACGGGGATGACCTTGAAGAAGTTGAACTAGTTGGTTCAGGCGGATTGCAAAATGCCTTTACATTTACACCAGTGACAGTTGCACCCGGGTCAAGTGAAAACACTACATTGACAATTGACATGACAAAAGCAAATGCAAGCTCAACAGTAAACGGAAAAATCAGGATAAAAGGAACAAACAAAGGCGTAACGGTTAGGTTCACAACAATACCCGCATTTCAAGTGGTTGTTTCGCCAAGTTCACTTAATTGTGCAGCAGGAAAAAATGTTTGTCCGTCTATTGTTACAATTCAAAACAATGGCAAAAGTTCACTTACAAATTTGAAAGTCGAGCCAAGTGAAAGCATTGTAGGTGCTATTGACGGCGGAGAAATTGAAAAATACTACACTGCAGATGACGTCCCACCAGATGCAGAGGCAAAGTTTGGAGTAAAACTTGTTTCAACAACACAAGCAATTGGAGTAATAACAATCAAAGGCGACTGCTTTTCAAAACAAGTTAACGTACAAACAGGACAATAGCTCGTCCGACTAATTACACTCCAGATACTAAAGAACACGAGCCACATCAACACAGGTTTTTTAATTAAACTCATTCTTTGAATTATTATAGCGTGAAATCCCGATGAACTACGAATTCCTCAATGTTTTTGAAAACACTACCGAAGTTAAAATTCCAAAAGATCCACTACAGCAAATAATAGGTCAAAATAACGCAGTTAACTTAGCTAAAATAGTTGCAAAGCAACGCCGCAACTTATTACTCGTTGGCCCGCCTGGAACTGGCAAAAGTTTAATCGCACAAGCAATTGCATTTCATTTAACTAAACCAACGCAAGAGATAAGCGTATTACATAATCCAGAAAACCCAGAACGGCCAACAATAGAAGTAAAAAACGTTAGCGAAATTACAAACGAAGAAAAACTCGCACGCCAAGTGCAAGGAAAACTAGTTGAGCCAAGCAGCGTACCGTACTTCGTAGCTGAAAAACTAGGATTCCGCTGCCGCAAATGTGGTGCCAACAGCAAAGCAAATGTCAACGCTTGCCCAAAATGCGGGGCAGA
>JAHFHN010000091.1 GCA_023246885.1 Microcaldota archaeon | reverse complement strand
AACCACAGAATTTGTAAACCCACGGCCAACAAAAAACCGCACAGTTGATTTAAACACAACACTACCCCTAACAAGCACACCAATCCAACAAGGAGAGCCAGTTGTTTCAACAGTAATAACAACAACATCTAATCAAAACGCAGGAATATTACAAGTAATTGCACTTAGTATAATCGGCATTGGGATAATTACATTAATAGTCGCGCTTTTCTCAAAAATAAAAAGCAAGCCACCGCTCAGTAGACGCGAATTAGCCGACAAACTAGATGAAGCACTCATAAGCGGAAGAATTAGCGAAGAAACTTATAACAAACTAAAACAAAAATATAAGCAAAACAAAGAAAAATCGCCAACGTTAAAAAGTCAAAAAAGTGAAAAAATTCAAACTAGTCGAGAAAGATTACAGAAACGAAGAAGATAACCTGTAAAGAGAAAGGCATAGCTAAGGCTTTTAAATGAGTTTACGCTCAATTAATTCACCGTTTTAGCTTTTGAAGTGACTGGTTGAAGATCGGCTTATAGTTGTCTTCGTCACCATTAATGCGCGGCAGAAAAAAAAGAAAAAATTTTTCAACTAGATTATAGGAGGAATTTAAAATGGCAGAAAAACCACACTTGAACTTAATTTTTACTGGTCACGTTGACCATGGAAAGTCAACCACAGTTGGACGCATTTTATACGATACTGGCGCACTAAGTGAAAACGACTTGCGCAAGTTAAAAGAAGAAGCAGCAAAAGTCGGCAAAGCAACTTTTGAATTCGCCTTTGCTATGGATCAACTCAAAGAAGAACGTGAACGTGGAGTTACCATTGACATTGCCCACAAAGATTTCCACACACAAAAATACTACTTCACAATCATCGACGCACCTGGACACAAAGATTTCGTCAAAAACATGATTACCGGCGCATCACAAGCAGATGCAGCTGTCCTAGTATGCTCTGCAAAAGACGGAGTACAAGCACAAACAATTGAACACGCTTTCTTGCTCAAAGTACTCGGGGTACAACAATTCATTATCGCAATTAACAAAATGGATGCAGTTAACTTCGACCGCTTAAAATACGACGAAACTAAACAAGCACTTGTTGCTAAACTTAAGCCAATGGGCTACAAAGTCGACACAACTCCATTCATACCATACTCAGCTTACACTGGAGATAACATCGCTAAGAAAAGCGACAAAATGGCATGGTATTCAGGCCCAACTTTGCTCGAAGCTTTTGATAACTTAACTGTTCCACCAAAACCAACAGACAAACCACTTCGCTTGCCAATTCAAGAAGTCTTTACAATCACTGGCCAAGGCACTGTCCCAGTAGGACGAGTTGAAGCTGGAATCTTAAAGCCAAACATGGGCATAATCGTCATGCCAGAAGGGCTCACTGGTGAAGTAAAAAGCATTGAAATGCACCACCAACAATTAGCTCAAGCAATTCCAGGAGACAACGTTGGATTCGTCATTAAAGGCATTGACAAAAAAGCAATTAAACGCGGAAGCGTAATCGGCGACCCGAAGTCACCTCCAACAGTAGTTGAAGAATTCACTGCTCAAATAGTTGTGTTAAACCACCCAACCGCAATTGGAAAGAACTATACTCCAGTATTTCACTTGCACACTGCTCAAATCGCGTGTACAATCAGCGAAATAGTTGAAAAGAAAGACCCGAAAACAGGTGGCACAATGCAAAAGAACCCAGATTTCATTAAAACTGGAGACGTTGCAATTGTTAAAATTCGACCAACTAAGCCAGTTTGTGCAGAGAAGTACAGCGACTTCCCCGCTCTCGGCCGTTTTGCAATGAGAGACATGGGACAAACTGTTGCAGCTGGAATCATTCTAGAAGTGGTTCCACGAAAAGCAACCGCTTAAAGCTAAATGATCAAATTTAGCTTTTTGATTTTTTTTAATTTATTTGTGATTTTTGAAACATGGGAAAAGCACGTATTAAACTAGAAAGCCAAAATGTTCCTGAACTTGACGACGTATGTTCGCAGATTCGGGAAATAACAAAACGCGCAGGCGTAGCCATAAAAGGGCCAGTTCCATTGCCAACTAAACACTTAAAGATCTCTACTCGTAAAACTCCGTGTGGAGATGGTTCAGACACTTACGAAAAATGGGAATTGCGTATTCATAAGCGTTTGATTGAAATAGATGCAGATGACCGCGTTCTCCGTGAAGTCATGAGAATGAGATTCCCTTATTCAGTTCACATTGAAATGACTTTAAGCTAAAAAGAAAAAAAACTAATTTTTATAGTTATTTCGTTTTTCCTGTAAGATAAAATCTAACGTGCGGTAAGTGGTCAGGCACAATAGAATATACTGATTCTCCGCCCCGAGTACGTTGCACAATTCTTTCTTCCAGCAGTGTCTGCAATGCCCTTTGCAAAGAAAGCTTAAGCTCTTCAGCCTTAGCCCCCCTTATGCTTGGTTGAGTAAGTACAACTTCAGTTTGCTTACTTGCCAGTAAACGACGCAATAGAATCTTGTGCTCGACTTGTTCTTCAAAAGGTAACCTACCGCTTTCATAATGCCTTAAAAAAGTCGGGCTAGGTCTACGCTTGCCAATAACCCGCGGTTTACCGTTATCGGGATTTGCTCTACTTTTTGATTTAAATTTCATAAGAGTAAAAAAATAAAGCACAGAGAGTTATTAAAACTTCTTGAAGTAATTTGTAAATGGTAAAAACACTTGTAAAAAAGTTAGTGGAAAGCTGGCCTGAAAACGGCCTCGGGTTGCACGGTACGCAATTTAAGAACGTAGCTGGCATCCGAAAGGAAGGCCTTGTGAAAGGCGTACCGTACATCGCTACTTTGCCACATCCAAAATATTTTAAGGGGAAATACGCTCCTTCTGAAATGCTCTCGCGAGCAATTGGAAGCGCGCTTTTTGCTGGAAGTTTTGCACTTCGGAAAGAAAGCTATAACCCAAATGCCGGATCTGGAGACTTACCTGCAATTGTCATAGTTAGACCCCCGATGGGCGAAGTAATTAGACCCGGCTATGACGAACAGCATAACCAATTTGTTACATATGGCGCAAAAGCGCGGAAGTCATATGGAAAAGTACCTACATCAATTCCGCCAGAAAGCGTTGCAGCTCACGTGCGAATAACAAGAAATGAACACCGACAGATATTCAAACGCACAAAGGGTTCGCAACGGGAACAAGCAATGCGCAGTTTACTCGCGATGAAAACGTTGAAAGCACTTCGCGGAATTATCGAACGAGAAGCTAAGCAGCGAGCAAAAGGACAGCAATAATAAACAATTGTAGCCTAATTATTTTCGCCGAAAATGCCGGGGTGGCAGAACGGCAATGCGCTAGCCTTGAGGTAGCGAAATGAAACGCACACAAAATGCGTTTCTAACCCGCATTACTAGAAAGCTAGTTCCCGCAAGGGATTGCGAGTTCGAACGGCTTTTCTTTTTACGAAAAAGAAAAGACCGTAGGAAAAGAAAAGATTCCTACTTAGAAAATCTCGTCCCCGGCGTTTAATTTAATCAAAAAAGCCGTAAAACAGCGCGTATTTTTAAAAGCTATTACCTATTAGTTCAATGTCGAATAGCATCA
>JAHFHN010000004.1 GCA_023246885.1 Microcaldota archaeon | reverse complement strand
CAGCACACTTTTAATGCGTTCGGCTTTGACATTAGCTAAACCGCCTGAGCGAATTGCATTGACTATTGTTTTTTCATCTGCAGCTATAACTTGTTCCCATGTTGGAAATTGTTTTTTAAGCTTAGCAAAAGCAGGAAAGCTGTTTTTGTCGCTTGTGTTTTGTGATAAAATCACTGCAATTAAACAATCTAGGGGTGTTTCAGCTATCCATGGCTCGGGCTCGCCGTAGAATTTTTTTAGTAAAGCAGCGGTTCTAGCTATTTTTTCGCTGTGCAACTTAGACATGGGATTTAAAACGAAGTCGAGGCTTAAAATTAGCTTATGTCACTGTTTGAATTGTTCGGAAAACCCAGGGATGACATTTTCGCTAGGAAAAGCGAGTTCGAAAGGGCAGTTGCTAAAAGCAAAGGAAAAGTGGTAGTTGTCGTGCATCCGTTTTATGACTCGCACGATCCGCGGGACTGGAAGAAGTCTTTTCCAGCGGAATATTTTGACAGAGTAAATGCACTGATGAAACAGAGTAAAGCGCCAGTAATTATGTTTGAAGAACGTGACAGGGTACATTCGACCCGGGGTATGCTCGGTGCACAAAATGTTTTTTTCCTGCGCACTAAAATAGCGGATTCAACGCCAGTCGCCGGATGGAAAAGAGTGCACAAATTATTGCAAGCCGCAGGCGCAAGGACTATCTTAATAGCAGGCAGTCATGCACTGCACAAAAACCCAACACCACACTTGATAGACGACAAGCTGATAAGACTATACGAAATGACACTTGGTCGAAATCGCCGGGCACCAATTGTCGGCGGCTGCGTTGCAGGTGCATACGAGCAAATGATAAGACAAGGTTATGAAAAAGTCAGGCTTGTGCCGCACGCAGTTTATCCTGACAAACCAAAAGCATAAGCGGCGCTCTTCCGAAAAAGTTTAATAACTCGAAACAAGCCTATTTGTTTATGAAGTATTCAAACACGATGAAACAGTTGAGTATAAATGCAGTTTTTTGGACTGGGATAGCTGCAATCGTAATCACAGCTATTCGCGCAGATTTCTATTTTGCCGCGTTTTTCATTGGATTACTTGTACTAAATACTGTTCTTTTGTTTACTCTTGAAAAACTAGCTCCAGGCGCACTTAAAATAAACCAGGAAAACAACAGTGACTCGAGTGAGTTGAGTTTTAGGATAAAGCCGATTAAGTATCCAAAAGTGCTTGACGAAGAAAAACGAGAATATTTACCCGAGTTTATTCATTTAGATATAACGCGCAACAAGCAAGTTATTTTTGGCGGCGATTTAGCACGCAGTGTGTTGAAACAACTACGCGATGGCCTTGACCAAGCGCTAATGGTTCAAGATGCAAATACAACCGTAGTTGGCCAGAAAAAAGTTGTTAAAAAAATAAAAACAAGTAAAAAAACAGTTTAAGCTGAAGGGGCAACGCGCCACTTCTGGCCACTTTCGCCATCTTCTACAATTATCCCTTTTGCTGCAAGTTGCGAACGGATTTCATCAGCTTCTTTGAATTTCTTTTCTTTGCGTAGAGATAAGCGCTTGGCTAACAATGATTCCACTTCACTGCGTAAGCCTTTGTCTATTGTTTTTTCTTGCCAGTTAAAGAAGCCAAAAACTGAATCAACTCTTTCTAAAGTTGCTAAAATTTCAGCTGCGTCGCCTGCGGTTATCCTTTTCAATTTGTTAATCGCAGTTACAAACCCGTGCAATGCCGCAAGTGCTTGCGGCGAATCTAAATCGTCGCTCATAGCGTTTTCAAACCGAGATAAGAACGTAGAAGTGGCTTCGTTTACTTTTTCAGATGGTTTACCTTTTCCGCTTTTACTACGCATGTCTTCAAGGAATAACTGTAGTTTTTGCAATGTAGTTTGGCAACTTGTTAATGCTTCAAAAGTGAAGTTGAGTTGTTGGCGATAGTGTGAAGATAAGTAAAAATAGCGAAGCACTAGCGGGTCGAATCCTTTTTCTTTTAAGTCTCCAAGAGTGTAAAAGTTTTTGAATCGTTTTCCCATGCGTTGGCCATCAACTAGCAAGTGTTCTCCGTGCACCCAGAATTTTGCAAGTGGCTTGCCACTTAATGGCTGACTCTGTGCAATTTCATTTTCATGGTGTGGAAATATCAAGTCAACGCCGCCGCAATGAATGTCAAAAAATCCGCCAAGGTATTTAGTGGACATTGCACTGCATTCAATATGCCAACCGGGTCTTCCTTTTCCTAATTCGGTTTCCCAATAAACTTCGCCGTCTTCTTTTGTCCACGCTTTCCACAATGCGAAGTCGCTAACGCCCTCTTTTTCATATTCATCAGATGAAACTCGGTTGCCGGGTTTTAACTCACTTAAATCTAAGTGAGATAATTTACCGTATTCTGGAAAAGCTGACACTTTGAAATAAATTGAACCATCTGTGCTTTTGTAAGCTATTCCGGCATCCATTAATTTCTTGACATTTTCAACCATTTCTTTTATGTGGCCAGTTGCCTTGCACACTACTTCTGGTTTTTCAATGTGCAATTTTTGACAATCTTCAAAGAAATATTTTGAATATAATTCAGTGAATTCCTTGAGCGAAATTTTTTCTTCTTGAGAGCGTTTAATCGTCTTATCGTCAACATCAGTTAAGTTCATTGCCTCATACAAAGTGAATCCGCTGTATTTGAGAAAACGGCGCAGCACATCTTCAAATACATAAGTACGCAAATTCCCAATATGGGCATAGTTATACACTGTTGGGCCACAACAGTACATGCGCACTTCTTTGTTTTTCAAAGACTTGAACTCTTCTTTTCTACGCGAATAAGTGTTGTAAAGTTTAAACATAGTTAAGGTCACTTTAGTAGAGAAGAACTAAATAATTTTATAATCCCGCTAGGAAGGAGCACGATGAAACAACATCGCCAAGACCAACGGTGCGGCGTATTATTGGCGAAACTTGGCCAGGCACTATTAACAACACGTGGTTGCCAACGTCAAATGTTCCAGTTAACAAAGCATGTTCAGCGCGGTGACGCGATAGTGATTGGTGTGCTGCAAATCGAGTCATTTGATGCAATGTAATTTCACTTACGCCAATTTGCAAGGCTGTTTCCAAATCTCCCCTTGCAATTTCTTTGCCATTTAACGCACGTGAAGTTGCAGCTAGTGAACCATAAAGTGCTGCATTTACTTGATGGGCAATTTTATGCCCGTCAACTGGCTTCTTTAGTAAAATCAAGTGATAGCCGAGATTGTGAATGTGGAGGCGGCGTAATTTCAAGGCTTGCATTATCTTCGCGCCAGCTGCGTGGAGAGTAACTGCATTTTCATTTTTCACAATGTCACGCGCTTCTTTTGCAAAACCAAGTTTTTCAGCTAGTTCAATGGTTTCAATTTCATTTAATCCTAAACTATCAACGTATTTTGTTATGTGACTGTAAATCGCTTTGTCTATTTCATTGAAAGGAGTTGAAACATATTCAATGTGAATTGGTACATTTTTGTGACTCTTTAGCATTTTAAGGTAAAGTTCTTCAAGCGCTAGATAGTATTCAAAAGTTGTGCCATCTTCATATTTAGGTTGAAGTGAATGATAACCGGAAATAATCGCTGCATCAATTGCTTCGCCTAGTTCAGGTAAGACATGCACTAAATTTGTGGAAAACAACGGCGCTGTGGTTGAAGAAGATGAGAGAATTATGCGGTTCGAGCGCGGTGCAACGTAGATGCTTCCTGCAAATTTAAATACGTCACCTTTTTTGTATTCAATTATGAAATTAACTTTTGTTCTATCAGCATTAACTGAATGGCGAACTGAATTAAAAGAAAGAGAATTTTTATTGCAAACTGGAAACTTTACGCGTGGCGAGAACAAACCAGCTAATTGCGGTGAAAGTTGAGGAGTGTACAAAACGGGCATCGCGCCAAGGAGAGCAAATTGATTTGCAATTATTCCAGCTTGGCCACCTAGTGAAGTAGAAGTTGAATAATTTTTTGCAAGGAATTCTAGCAACTCGTTATTTGATGGCACGTGAATTGCTTTACCTGTTTTAAACGCGTGAATAAAAGTAGAAATTAACGCTTGAGGTGAATCTACTCGCGCGAGCTGAGCTTTAGACTTGCGTAGAATTGAACGGTGTTCTGGTTGAAAATGCGCAAAAAAAGAGTGAAACTTCCTCACATCGTAAAGAATAATTTTGTCAACAACTGCGTTAAATGCAGTTAAAACTGTTTTATTGCGTAAACTAGTGTGTGAAGCACGACGCAATCTACCTTGCCACGCATTGAACCATAAACTCGTCAAACTAGCCATGTACAAATATTTCTGTAAGGTAGGTTAAAAGCTTATTGAACTCGCGCGGCCTAGGCAGCTATACAAGTGAAGCTGAGGCGTATAAGTGCCATCTGCTTTTTGAGCGGCGCATAACTGCTATGTTTGCGCTTTTGTCAATTGAAACTGCTTTTTTTAGTTTAAGTGAAACTTTGTTCTTTTTGAACGACTGTACAAAACCAACAGTAGTTGCAGTGCCCACTCCAATTACAAGAGGCTCGGATTGTACAAATGTGTCAACAAATTTTTCAAGTTGGCGTTTCAAGGGGAATAATTCAAGCGTTAATTCAGTTAACGGCTGTGGTAGTGTACCTGGGCTGCCAACTAAACAACCTACAAGTGAATCTGCACGCGTGAGACTCGGGTCAAGAGTTGTTGAAAAGCCAATTAAGCCACCGGTTGTAGCTTGTGGTAACTCTTCTTTGCCAGCATGAATAGCCACGATTTTAGATTTAAGAGGAATTAGCACTTCCTTATCTTTTTTTGGTCGGTTTATTCCTGGAAGGATTTCAATTTCATCGCCGGCTTTAAACACACCGCGCACAATTGAGCCACCGATTACTCCGCCTGCGATTTTGTCAAGCTTTGCGCCAGGCTTATTTACGTCGAAACTGCGCGCAATGTACATTAGTTTGCTACCCTCTTGCGGAGGCCTCGGTTTTATCTCACTGCACAGTACATCTAGTAGTACTCCGGTGTTTAGCCCACTGCTTGCACTTACGGGGATAATTGTAGCGTTTTCAAAAGTTGAACCTTTTAGAAAAGTTTTGATCTCTTTGTAACTTAGTTTAGCTTGTTCTTTTGAAACTAAATCCACTTTGTTCTGACAAATTACTACATTCTTAATGCCAGCTGCTTCAAGTACACTCAAGTGTTCAATTGTTTGTGGCTGTGGGCATTTTTCATTTGCAGCAATTACGAACAACGCGCCATCCATGACGCTGCTTGCGGCAATTACAGTTGCCATTAGAGTCTCGTGGCCAGGTGCATCGAGAAAAGATATTTTTTTCACTTTTTCAGTTGTAGAATTGCACTTCTTGCATTTTTCAAGTGTACCGTATTCGCCACATTTGCACTTGTAAATAATTGCGTCAGCATAGCCAAGTTTAATCGTAATGCCACGCTTTTTTTCTTCACTGTGCGTGTCAGTCCATAAGCCAGTAAGCGTTGAGACTAGTGTTGTTTTACCGTGGTCAACGTGTCCAATGGTGCCAATGTTAAGTTCAGCTTGTGACATGAGAATTTCCAACAATTAGCTAACTTAGTTGCAATAGAGTTAGTTGTAAGAGTATTTAGTGCTTTGAAACCCATTTTAACCTTCTGGTATTGACGCTTAAACACAACATCTGTAAGGGGCTACAAAAATTAGGCAAGTAGCTCAGCTGCTCTTTTCTGGCCAATTACTGAAGTCAAAGTGTATAGTTTTGGTCCACGCGGCTTTCCAATTAGAACAGTATACGCAGCAGTGAAGAACTCTGCAATGTTTATGTTGTGTTTTTTGCAAATGTCTTTAACCGCTATCATTTGCTCCGTTTCGCCTTCGTTTAAATGAGTTGAATATTCAGATAAAGAAGAAATTACCGATTCGTTGAACTTCGCTTTTCTTTCATTTGCCTCTTGTGGCGTAGAGATTGACAACTTGTGTTCTTTTCCATAAAGTTCAACCCATTGTTTTGCAACTGACAATCGCCGCTCAGCTAGTAACTCGTCTTCTTTTGTTTGAATGTGCTTTAACTCTTTTAATTTTTGAAGTGCTAGTGGAATTGGCATTAATTGCGATAATTGAGCTGCAAAAGAAAACGAAACTCTATTTGGATTATTCTTTGGGATGCTTGACATAGCTAAGTCATACATTCGCTTTGCGTTTTCTTCTCGGTTTTCACTCTGTGCTTCGCTTTTGCCAAAATACGCTTTTTCAGCTTCGTCAAACTCGTCAACTAACTGAAAGATTTTGCCTAGGTCAAGATCTCGTTGTTTTTCTGGTCGCTTAACATAATAGAACTTAAACGGATCCGGCTCCATTATTTTTAACATATCTTGTACAATGTACACGTTTCCTTTTGAAGCAGACATTTTCTCCCCATTTACAAGGAAAAACTCATAGACAAACGGAATCGGAGGTTCCATTTTGAAAATCTCAGGCATAATGCGCAACACGCTTTTCCATGAACCCTCAGCATGGTCTTTTCCGAATGGCTCAAAAGTTGTGTTGAAAATCCCCATAAGTGCAGGCCACTCAAACCGCCATTGTAATTTGCCTTGAGTCCACTTCTCCCAACCCTCGTGCCCGCACCCTTCGGATTTCTTCTTCTTGATTTCTTTTCCACCGCACATGAAGTGCACGGTTTTATTTTTTAAATCAAAATCATCAATGTTTGACAACCCGCCGCAATTTGGACAGAAAACATCAAACGGAATATAATCAACATCCTTTGTTGCTTGTAAATCAGAGACAATTTTACCTGCTTTTTCGCGTTGTTCAAAAACCATTTTTATGTACGGGTCAAATTTTCCTTTTTTATAAAGCGCATCAACACTGTGAAGCTCTGGCTCGACTCCAATCATTTCTAAGCCTTTCATCCAAACGGTTGTAAAGTGACTGGCGTAGCTTTTGCAACAGCCAAATGGATCTGGGACATTTACAAGCGGTTTACCGTAAAAATTCTTTAACTCTGGAAACTTTGCAGCGTCATGCCAATTTGCATCTAGATCCGCAAGTTTAGCTGGAATGTCTTTTAACGGGTCGCGGTCATCAGTTGTGTGAACAAACGTGCACTTTTCTCCTTTTTCAATTACGGGCTTGTACGGAAAATAAGCGCGGAGAACATCGTTTAAATTCCCAATGTGCTTTCCACCAGATGGAGTTTGCTGGCACTTAACATTAGGCACAATTTTCTCTCGATGTGCACGTTCAATAATTTTTTCAGCTAACTGGTCAGCCCAATGTAAAGACATCAAATCACTCTAACAACGCAAGAGATAGAAAAGGAAACACTAAAGTAGCTTCTGCTTCAACAAACGCGCTTTTCTTCTTGTTTTTTAACTTATTCCAGCTAACAGCTTCAGTTGGACGAGCACCGCTTAAAGAACCATCATATTGTGTCCCCGTGCTAACGTAAACAACTGAATCCAAGCCATTTCTCAAAATCGCTGCGCCAATTAAATGGTGTTTAGCAATTCCACCACCAACTATTAGCCCACCAGTTTTATCAGCGGTTAACATAACGTTGTAGAACTTCGCAAGGTCAGCAGCTTGATCAACGATTAACTTTTCGCCTTGTTTCTTGTCTTGATTGTAAAAGAACACGTGGTCACCAATTGCACCATCAACAAAACCCGGAACAATAACCGGGATGCTATTCTTGCTAGCCCAGTAAAGAAAAGAATTTTTGTCGGTTATTTTTTCGCCTAGCTTCTTACAGTAAATTGAAGGCGAAAGCACGTGGTTTTCTTTCCACATTTCATCGAGGAATTTTAAGTTGAACTTTTCAAATTCAGAATAATAAGCATCCGGAACAAGGACATTGCCAATTCGATTCAATGCTTGTTTTTTTATCTGTTCATCATCAACGTCGAATGCACCTTGAAAGAAAGCGTGCTTGCTTTTCATGTAATCCTCTTCAATTGATCCAGTACTTGTTATGATGCACTGAATTGCCTTTTCGCGACATAGTTGAGCAACGAGTTCACGTAACCCAGAAGAAATTATATTAGAAGTAAAAGAGAGAAAAATAGTTGCTTTTTCTTTTTTCATCTCGCGAAGCAATTTTATTCCATTAGCTAATTCAGATGCTTGAAAGCCAAGTGAACCCATTTTTTCAACTAGCTCAGAAACAGGCATTTTACTGTGAACATCGAAACCCTTTACAGTGGGAAGGGAAACTTTGCCAGTTGACTTGCGCTGGAAGGAAACGTTGGTAAACTTTTTCATAAAATTCTACAATATACCAGCGCTAAACTTCTATTTATGCAACGCCGTTAAAGCAAAATCACCGTTTTCTATTTGTCTACTTTTTTAGCAGATCGCTTCTTATTGACCAAACCATTTTTAACTGCCAGGAACCTGGAATAAGTTATGAGCACCTTTGAACAACGTTACAAGATACACACGTGGATGGTCGAACACCCGCAAGAAATTGTAAAACACGCCAACAAATGGATAGCTGTAACCTGTCAAGGCATAATCGCTAGTGGAGACTCGCTAGTTGAAATTGCAAAAAGAAATCATGTAAAGCAAGAAGATGCCAAAGGCAACGTAGTTTTTTCACTTATTCCAGACCCTTCAAAAGCACTAGTGGTCTAAAAACGCGTGGTTGAACAAGAATTCTATTACAAAACAATCGGAAGCCAACAATACCCAATTATACCGATTATGGCTAGCAGATTCGACAAGACAATTGCTATTGATGTTCTAATTGACTCAGGTGCGGATTTTTGCTGTTTTAAATCAGAGGTTGCAACTTTACTTGGAATTCCAATTGAACGCGGACAACAAAAGAAAATTGCAACTGCAAGTGATGAAATAATCGCTTACCTGCATGAAATAGAACTGCAAATATTTGACAAGCACATTACTTGCAAAGTGGCTTTTTCTCGCGAATTTAAATTTTTGGAAAACATCGCAGGTAGACTAAACTTCTTCGAAGCCCACGAAATAACTTTTAAAGAAAAAGAGAAAAAAGTACAAATAAAAGAAAACCAAAACTAATGCCCAGCACGTGGAACAGAATCAGCTATTTCACGTAATTCTTTACGTACTCTTTTCATTTCTTCAATCCAACTTCTATCAGGACGCTTAAGTTTTTGGCCAGTTCCAACAAAACCAAAAGCAGCACCACGGTTAAGGTAAACTGCTTTATCAAAGTCACTTCCTTTTCCAAATTCCTCACCAATAAAATGAAGATTAAAAGACCTAGGAAAATTAGGATGGGCGCGCAATTTAGTATATGAAAGTAAAGCGGCATTTTTATGCGGAAAATTAAGTGAATTTAAAATGCGGCTCAAATTGCCAAAACGAACAGCAATTTGCACAACTTCGTCTAACAAAAGCGATGGCTTTGAAAAGTCAAATTTTCTAGTAGCAGACAAAGCACGTTTAACGTCTTCCTCAGCTCCAGGCTTAGTCCATGAAAGTTTTTCTCCAAGAGGGCCTAGCGCAATCACTTTTAACTCAACACCGTGGCGGTTTTTATGCGCCCGTGCAAGCGCTCGCACATAAGGAGATGCACTTGGCCCAACCCCCACTATTTGTTCCAATTTATGCGCGGCAATAAAGTCAGATAACCTAGTAAAAATATTGCGCAGTTTCTCAGTGTGTTCGGGTGAAAAATGCCGATCCATCATCAAGGTTGCACCCACTCTATCTCATAATATTCAAACTGGCTTTTGGGTAAATCAATTCTTTTTACGCGGTAATGAGTTATGCTTGTTTCTCTGTCACATATGCTTAAGATTAAATCTAGGCCGAGTTGGCGAGATCTGGCAATTGCTTGAGCGAGATCTTGACCACCAATTTCTTCTTCTTCACTCAAGGCCAGCATAACAAATTTTGGCTTGTGTTCCTTTGGATTTTCAGCATTGCCGTGTTTCCGGTGGTACAAAAGAAAATCTAGTTTTGCTTTTGACTCGCGTTTCTTTCCAGGAATAGCGAGTATAAACGTTTTCTTCACCCCATGTGCAACACGTATAGCGCGAGCCCATTCCGAAATCAGCATTTTTGCATCGCGTGGAAAAACGTGAATCACGTGTTTAGAGTGCATCCATTCTGCTTGGTCAAGAATTGGTTTTGCGCCAGGAAAATACAGTCGAAAATGTGTACCAAACTTAAAGCCGGTTTTAAGTACAAAGCCACGTAGCCGAAGGTCTTCATAAACATCATAAAGCGCTTCAAAATCAGCGCGCCGTTGCTTTGCCGCTTTTAACAATTTCGTGGAAGAAATGTCAAGCTTGAGGCCACAGTGTTTAGCAAGGAATAAACTTTCGTACGCGTCAAGTTTCAATAAGCTACCGTGTTTTTTCGCCTTGTATGTACCGTATTGACCAAACCAATAATTATCATACAATATTTTCGCGTCTTCTGCATCAATTACGGCCATTAAATCGTCTGGAAAATATAGTGCATTATACTTAATTTTTGGCAAGTCAAAATCTTGAGATGGGTACTTAATAACTGGAGATCTGCCATAGTCTGTGTTTTCAGCTTCAGCTATATTTCGAGCTATTATGCCTCTATCGCGCCAGTCGCGATAACAAAAGTAACGCGCTAGAAACTTATCTTGATCTTTGTAATAACTTGCAATTTCATTAAAAGTAGCTGGAACATTGTTATTTGTACATTGGGCATTGCGTACATCAAGCATATACAATGCTTCTTCTGGCATTAATTGCAAGCGTGATTTGTTTTCTCCATACTGCGAACCAAAGAAACCCTTGAGTAAAGAGCCTACGCTAGAAGGGTCAGTTACAATTATTGTTCCGTCTTTTATTCGCTCTACTATTACTCCCAAGCTGAATTCATTCCTCCGACCCGAATTGCCAATGGCAACGAAAGTCGATTGAGTATATTTGATTACTTAGAATTAAATTGTAGCAAAGCGTTCTTTTAAACGTTGGTTATGGCAATTGAAATTCAAAGAGATAAAACAAAAAACGTAGTCGTTATCCTCGCTAGTGAACGATCAAAACGCCCCACTATATCAAAAAATAGTAGAGCAAAAAATAAACACTCGTGCCCGTTTGATTTTGGCAATGAGCAAATGACCCCATCGTCAAGACTTGAGATAGTTACATTCAAAAGCAAAAAATGGGAAGTTCGCGCAATGGAAAATAAGTTTCCTGCAGTTTCACCATTTGAAAAATACGTTCAAAACAAAGAATATACCGGTGCGTTTGGAGTACACGAAGTTATAGTAGAGACACCAAATCACAACGAGCAATTTGAAGATTTGTCAGCTAGTCAAATGCAAAGCGTGTTCGAAGCATATGTTAATCGGTTCACTGAAATTTCAAAAATAAAAGGAGTGAAATATGTTTCCTTGTTTAAGAACCATGGGCAAAACGCAGGTGCAAGCATACCTCACGAGCATAGTCAAATTATTGGGCTGCCTTTTGTTCCGGAAATGAACGTAAATGAATTTCAACATAGCAAAAACAAAAGTCAATGTGCTTACTGCAAACTTGCTAAAGAAAAAGCAAGTATTATTTTTGAAAATAAATTCTTTTCAGTGGTTTGTCCATACATTGCGCGTTTTGGGTTTGAGTGCTGGGTTATTCCAAAGAAGCATAAAACAGACTTCAGCCTCTTCGATACTGGAGAACGTGCAGCATTTATGGAAGCATTGCAAGAAACAGTGCGTCGCGTAAAGCGAAAAACAAGTGACTATAATTTTTCTTTTCACAGTTCAGGTAAAGGAGGAAACGTGCATTTTCACGTTGAAATTTACCCGCGTCAAGTTGCTCCACATGTCTGGGCAGGCTTAGAACTCGGAACAGGGGTAATTATTAGTTCTACAGATAAAATTACCGCTTTGAAGACACTTAGATAGAGAGAAACGTAAAAGGAAAAAAGAGAAAATAGTGTTACGCTTTTGCTGGTTCTGCTTTTGCTTCTTTTACTTTTGGTGTGAATCCGAGGTCAGCTAATGGTTTTTCGCCGTATTTAGCTATCTGCAAATTGATCTGTGCAGTTCGGTCAGAGACTGTGTTGCCGACAACGCGTTTTTTCAATTTGTTTCCTGCTTTTAGATGCTTTACGCCTGGACCGCTTGATAAAACAGAGTGTAATCTGCGTGCGCCTGGGACATCAAATCGCATTGGAACTCCATCTGCATCTGAGCCGCCAGTCATTTTCAACATGTAGCCAGGCAAGCCAAATAAGGCGCCTTCTACTTCATCGCCGAGTTTCTTGCCTAAAACTTGAGATTTTTTGGATGCTTCTAACTCGCGTTGGAAGCTATTCCCAGTCTTAGAATCATTAATTACAACTTTCATTTGATACCACTAATAAAACGGATTTTAAACGTAATAATAAAGAGGCTTGGAAATGAATATTAAGCTTTCCGAAGCACAGGGGAGCGTCAGAATACCGGCATTCCCTTGATTTTCTTTGTCTCTTTTAATAGCTCTTTTTCTTCTTCTGAAAGCGATGATGCATACTTTGTATGCAACAAAACTAAGTCTTCTTTTGGAATGTCAACGTACAAAATTTGTTTTTCTTTTATTTGTCTTCCAAATGTCGCACCACCTATGCTAACTGCAATTTGCTGGGCTTTAGAAGCAGAGTCGACTTCTTTTTTTTCATGTTGAAGTGCCCGTATTTGCCCTACTTCTTCGCCTGTTTCATTTAGCAAGGTATTGCCTTTCTTTACGCGGCCGGCCATAACTTCTACGCCACAAATAAGCGGGTTACTTACCCTGAAGCAATGGTTGGGCATAACATATAATTTGCCTGGAAATACGAGTTCGCTGAATGCTTTTTTGCGTTCGCTTGCTTTTTGTTCATCTACCCATCGTTGGTAATTTTCAATTAAATTGTAAATTATATTTTCTTCAAAGAGTTTAACCTTGGAGATTTCAAGTTCTTTTTTCACTGATTCGGGGACTTTTAAATTAAAAGAAAATATTACTCCGAGAAACGCGTCTTTTGTAGCTACACTTTCTGCTTCAGTTACATCTTTTTTTGTTATTCCACCAATAGCCGCGCTTCGAATTGGTATACCTGCAGCTGCAAAAATTTTACCAATTGCCTCTAAACTTCCTAATGCGTCGGCTTTTATGATCACGCCATCGTCTTGTGATTCAACAACAACTTCACTATACTCGTTTTGTAGTAGTTCAAAGACTTTGTCTCGATTATTTTTTATTACGTAAAACGATGAGCCAGGCAAAGCTTGGTTGGCTTCTTCGCAAGCAATTTTTACACCAGTTGCAGCGCTTGCTATTTTTATGTGTTTAAACTTTTCTTTTGGATCGCGCATCTCATCAAGTGGTTTTGGCCTGAGGATTGTTTTGGCCTTGCATGAAACGGGCTTTCCAGTAATTGAAGAAAAGGCAACTTCATCTCCTTCGCGTAATACTCCGTCATATAATATCACGTCAATGGTTTTGCCAAGCCCTTTTTCTTCTTTAACTTCTAGAATAGAACCTTTTCCAGGATCAGTTTCATGTAACTCTAATCGTTTTTCTAAATAACGCTGAGCTAAACCTGCAACGTATAACAACAATTCTTGTAAACCTTCTTTTTCTCTACTGCTTACTGGGACAATTAAAGCTTCTTTTGTAAAATCAGTGACGCGGTCAAACCGCTCTGAATTAATCCCGTGTGCACCTAATTGGCCAACTAGCTCGTAAATTTTTTCATCAAGGCGTTCAAGCACATCTGGCCGTTGTTTAGCAAAGGAATCAGACATACATATGTTTCCGGTTTTTTTCCATCCGGACATGGAATCTACTTTGGTAGCTGCAACAATAAACGGAGTCTTGTACTGTTTGAGAAGCTGAATTGACTCAAGAGTCTGTGGTTGAATCCCCTGGTTAATGTCAATCACAAGCACAGCAATATCTGCAATGCTTCCTCCACGCTTGCGCAGGTTAGCAAACGCTTCATGGCCAGGAGTGTCAATAAACAAAAGGCCGGGAATTGTAAATTTAATTTTCAACTTATTTTTCAACGCGCCGCAAGTTTCTTCAATTACATCAATAGGCACTTCACTTGCACCTACTGCCTGGGTAATTGCACCAGCTTCACGCGAAGCAACAGCAGTACTGCGAATTGCATCAAGTAAGGAAGTTTTTCCGTGGTCAACGTGACCTACAACTACAACAATTGGTTGGCGTAACATAAAATTAAACACTAAATGAATTAGTGAAATAACTTGGAAAAACAACGTATTTATCGATTTGCAGAGCCAATGGCATTTGCACTTTTCCACTTTCCTTCAAAATATTCTTTACACATTGCTGCAACTGCTTTACTCTTGATCCAAACCGTAGTGTAGTTCTCTGACTCTGGAATTTCGGGTTTTCCTAGAGTTAGCCGAACAAGCGAATCGTCAAAAACAGTTAAACGCAAGCCTTGTGGCTCTGTTGCTTTGTATAACTTGACTTCAACTCCTGCTTTTTTCCACAATGGAACAATTTTTCTAACATCCGGCCGATCAAGCGCAAGTATGCGCAGTTTTACCCCACGCTTTACGCCACGTCGTGCGGCATTTATACCAATTGGAAAACGTTTTAGCCCACGCACAATTGAAACAACTGACTTCTTAGCGCGACTGTTTTCAACACTAAATTGACGCATTACGTTTTTCTGACCAATGGTTAAGTAGATTGGAAAATATTCAGAAGGCTTATCTGAAATTTGCTCTAGCAGCTTATTTTCACGGCTAACCGCGCTTTTGACAACTGCAATCCCACTTGTGCGAAATTTCATTGGCTTTTTTGGAATGCGTAACACAAGCCCCTTCGCAACAAGCGAATTAAGATAAAAGTAAACCTTACTTCGCGGAATTTCTGTTAGCTTAGCTATTTCGCCGCCAGAGTGTTCGCCGTGTTCATGAAGCAAGGCGTAAATCTTGGATTCATTTTTGCCTAGTCCAAAACGAGCTAATAATTGTAAAAGTGTCACGTTCATGGTGACAACTTTAGATATAGTTAAGCTTAATTAGTTTTATGAAAACAAATGCAAAACTTATTCAGA
>JAHFHN010000003.1 GCA_023246885.1 Microcaldota archaeon | reverse complement strand
AAATACCGCCATAATTTCTACAAATTTAATGAAAAGATCTAAAACAAAACACTACTTAGCGATCAAAGGTGAAATGAAAAATGCCGTTGGAAGTTTTATATAGACATGGAGCACTTCCCATAACTCAGAGAAAAACTCACGCTATGTGTCTTGAACTAGCTTTCAAGGGCGCTTCACGCGAAACTATGATTGATGCATTGGCTGGTATGGGTGGAACCGATCCAGTAAAGGCTAAACGGCTAGTTGCCGGAGAAGTTGATCGCCTAATTCACCACGGAGTTATAGAGCCATCGCCAAATACCAAGCCTGCCCTTCGTGTAAATCCAATTTTCTTAAAAGCTGCAAGCAAATTTATTGACGCCGAATTAAGCCTAAAAAGTACTAAGGCAACTAAACGATAAAAAAGGCAAAATATGGAAGAGATTATTTGCGCAATTCATGAGCAATCTGGAATTGGGCGTGCAGAGGTAAAAACAAGCGCATACGGCCATTACGTCAAGGTAACTCTCCCTATTCAAGTTAGGGGAAGGACAAAGCAGCGGACGTTTTTGGCTTTACTTGGTCGAAAACTTAGGGCACAAGGGTTCATTGGGAGAACTGCAGTACGTTCAAATTATTTAGTAGAAGCCGGAGCTCCCATAAGGGGAGTAAGAAAAGTAGTTGAGAAAGGAAGAAAAAGTGCAGTAATTGCTTTTCATGAATGTGACTATCCGGATACTCTTTGGCTGGCAACGTGGGATCATTTAACGCCGCAAAAACGCAGAGCTTATGATAGATTATTTCGAGAACTTAGAAAAAAGCACTAGTTCATCCATATAAGAACTTAATTCTTGATAAAAACAAAGACAAAAAGCAAATGAAAACCTTTAAAACAAAATTTAACGTTGCATACTTTGGTGTTTTTTGAATAAAATGTATAGAATTATTTCTGAAATTCATGCAGTGTCGCCGATTGAGTCAGTTACAATTAGAAAAACTCACAAAGTTCATGGAAAAGGAGAAGATACGCTGCATTTAGTGCGCATGTCATTGAAGCGTCAAGTTAATCAACGTGCATTTATGTCGCATCTTGGTGAAAAACTTCAAACTGCTGGTTTTAACACAATGACATCTGGCCGAGAGCACCTTTTTACCTGTAAAGCAGGTCGCGAATGGGTAGTTCGTTTTACTCATCCGTCTGTATCGGAAATAGAAATTTATGAGAGAAAGCCAGGAACAACGAACGAACCAGTAAAAATAAAAAGCACAGAAGAAGCAAAAATAAAAGCCGCCGCAAGAAAACTATTCAGAATTTAAGTTCATATTTAGAAGAACTATGTTCTAGAACTGAATTGACGGCGTGTATTTAGTGGCACAAGTATTTTAAAGAAAAGTAACGTTGTTTTGCTTATAGGTGATTTCATAGTTATGGAGCATGAGCGACTTTACGGGCATATTTTTGAACATTTAAACCGCCGGCCCAGTTTAGCTGCGCCAGTTGGGGAAATTGTAGGGCAAGTTGCAGTTAAATTAAATGGTGACGAAAAAGATGTTCATCGAGCACTAACTTTGTTGGTTAAATGGGGTGCTTTGAAAGTACACGAGCAACCTCTGCGAGACAAAGGCGCAGGATCAGAAGCAATTCGAAAAATTCGATTAACGCCTAGTTTAGGTAAGGAAACAGTTGTAAGATTACCAAGGGACGGAAAATAATTTAGTTCATATGGAAAAGAACTACTTTGTGGGATCGTTTAAACGAAAAAGCAGCTGTAGTGGCGAATATAAATTTGTAGTTTAGGATGTGGGAGATTCTTTATGGGTTTTAAATTAGCAATAATCATTCTAATTATTGTAGGCGTACTGGTGGTGGCTGGAGTAGCGTATTCAAATTATCATAATTTAGTTGTAAATTTTTTCAATTAACCTCAATTAAGTAAACTCTCTTCTTTTTTTCTTTTTCAGTTCCCACCGTTTGTAGGTATTCTGTTTTTTGTAAATAGCACATTTTCGATTCTTTTGGCATAAAGTTTGTGTTTAGGCAAGGGAAAGCAGGACACTTTTGCAGTTTAACATCTAAGAAGTAAACTCAAATAGTAAAATGCCTTAGCGTGTGGGTAATTTGGTACACTGTAGTGGTATTAAGAACGAAAAAAAGATAAAAAAGAATAAAAATAGCTAATAGCGGTGGATATTAAATTGTTTTTGACAAAATAATTTGTTTTTCATTATTTGAAACGGATGTTGTAAAGTAAAATTTATTGGTCATTTTGTTATAATGAACCACTAAATGTGCAGTTCATCTGCGTATGAACTTTGTCGAATCATATTTTGCGAACAAATTTATGTAATTCGGGTTGACTTGCAATAGCTGGTGCAATTCTTATTTTGCCCAATCTGGCACGTTCAAGGAAACCAAGTTCTCTAAGTTGATTAATTTCATTTCCAATGGCCGCGCGTAGATTGTGCTCTTTTTTTAATTCTGGAAGTGGCGATCTACCTTGCACTGGATTAACTTCACAATTTACTTCGTGCACTAGTTTTTTTATGTTCATTGGCTTACCTTCTTTTAGGAGCTTTGAAAAAATAGCACTGTGTAATCGCACTCTGCTTGCTTGTAATCCTCCGTGTTCATAGTAGGCACTTAGCGGCATTCTTATATCACCAGTAAAATCAAACGTACGCATTATTTAAAAACCAATTGGAAATGTTCATCTGAATATGAACTTATTTCCTGTTAGTTAATTTTAGTGGATTTAGTCTGCGGAAAAACTGCACGATTCTATTTCGTTCTTCTTTATCTAAATCTTCTGTAGACGCGTGCATAGTCAAAACATTTGGATTATTTTCTGCCCAGTTGATTTTTAGATTTGGAAACTCAACGCTATGTATGCCTGGAGCCGGCAATTCGCCGGGTACCGCGTCTAACTCAACTGCTTTAGCTGCAGCGGCTATTTGCTCCCTAGTTCTATCAGATTTTAAAAAAACACTAACATGCATGAGATTTGGCCTAGCCCCCTGCGATACGGAGTAAACTGCTCCTAATTTGCGTAATCTTTCAGTTAATTCCCACATCTAAAATCACTTCTTATATGTATGAACTATTATTTTACTAAGGTTAACTTTGGCTTTGCAAGTGCTTCAAAAAAACTTAATGCTAATTCTCGAACTGGATGTGATAATTTACTTCCACTTATTCGAAACCTTGGCTTTTCCAGGCTTTGTTCATCATGTGCATTTTCAAGCATTATGCGAAATGCGCCGCCTGTCTTAGTTGAGTGAGATATAAATAAATTAAAAGCTGTTCCCTCTGGATCTGAATGTGCTTTTTTCACTTTTAACCCAAGTTGCCGCGCAATCAAGTGAATAGTCGCGTTGCTTGTGCTTACTTTACTGCTAACCCTAATAACTCCAGTTGGTTTGCCTCTTGTGTTCACGGCGCGGTGAGCTGAATCTATATGTTCAAGCGTACTAATTTGCTGTAGTAATTCTTGCATAACATTTCGCCTGCCTCGTTACATATCTCGCTTAATCATGTTATTTCTCGTGCGTCTCTTTTTTTAGCTGGCAACTCTACATTATTTTGTAAAGGAGTTACTTCTTCTGAAACAGTTGACTGCAATGCGCTTTCCGGCATATCGTTCAAAAACTTTAATCGTTCAACAACTGAGTCAGATCCCTCGAGAATAAGTTTGCCTTTTTCTTCGAAAATTAGCAATTTAGTTCCCTTGCCAAAGCCGTATTTCTTTCTAATGTGCTTTGGAATTACTAATTGTCCTTTTTCGCTTAACACAACGCTATGTACCATGACAAATCAACTTCAAAACGTAAGCCCTTGCTTACAATTCTTATAAGTAGGCGAAAGCTTACGGGATATTTAAATGTTTTCTTTGGAATATTGAATCAAAACTAATAAAACCAATTAAACCGTAAGAGAAACTATTCAATGATTTCAACAATTATTTTTGACTGGGGCGGCGTGCTAGCGTTGGCAGATAATGCACTAGCGGCGAAGAAACTAGCAAAGAAATACGGCATAAATGAAAAAGAATTAGCAAAAGGACTTGCTAACTTTGAACGGCAATTTGAAGCTTCGAAAAACTACCGAGGTTATTTTAGTCGCGTGTGTGAAACTTATGGTATTCCAAGAAAAGAAATCGAAACAGCATTAAACGCCGCGCATGCAACACATATGCTTCAAGTTGCAAAGAAGTTAAAACGTCTAGGTTGGCCGCTTTATTTGCTTTCTGACCAAATGCATTTCCGTACACTTTACATCAAAAAGCATAATGACTTATCATTTTTTGACCGCTTGTTCTTTTCAAGCGAAATTGGTTTTGTAAAGCCAGAAAAAGGCGCTTTTTTGTATGTATTAAAGAAAATAAAGCGTAAACCGCAGCAATGTTTGTTTATTGATAACAATGTAAAAAATGTAAAAGCGGCTAAGAAACTAGGAATGAACGTAATTCTGTTCGAAAGCGAATCGCAATTTAAAAGTGAATTAAAAAGATTTGGAATCAAAATCGCTTAAGTTAAACAATTCCAAATACTGCGATTCCCCAAATGAGCGCAAGTGCAGCCCAAATGTAGTTTAGCCAAGTTGGCCATTTTAAAAACGTTGTCAAAGCAATTACAACTGCTAAAAGAATTGCTCCACTTGCCATTACTCCTTCAAGAACCATGAATTTATTTCACTCGTTATTAAAGAATATGCCGTAGCAGATAAATCTTTGGTATTGCGCTAATTATTGATGATATTGAAAACTTAATGAAAAGCAACTATAAAAAACACTGCGAGAATTAGTTATACACTTATGAATATTTTGTTATTGCGCAATTTAAGTTTTATACTTATTATCTTTACAACGTTTTTTTTACTAGGCTGCATAGACAACTTACAACCATCAGAAGTCAAGATTGAACAAAAAGAAGCTAGCTTTTCTTGTGAGAATAATAATAGTATTGCAAAACGTGGCTATGTACTACTTATGGGGTTAGGTGACCATGGCAAGGATGGTTGGTACACTGAGAAAAAGTATATGGAACAAGACCCTGAAACTGAATTTGTGCTCATTTACGACCAAGATGAGACAAAACATTTACCCGAAATCAGCGAAAAATTTCTGGCTGACATGCACTCGTTGTTAAAACAAAAACCAGTTGACGAATTAGTTATTTTTGGCGCAAGCGCAGGTGGCGTAACTGCTGCGTATTCTATTGCTAAACTTAATTTTTCAGGACCAGTTGCGCTTCATACTTTATCTTCACCGCTTAAAGGTTATGGTTTTCCAGATGCGGTTCTTGGTAATAGGCAAGGTTATTTACTAGACATAGCGCGCGGATTAGCCCGTTTTCAAAAACCACTAGCCAACGTAAGGGTCTATCATCACAAGCCCGTTACTGACACTATATTGGTTGACCACTATTGTAATGGCGTGACGTTTCTCTGTAATGCGGTTCAGATTCAAAACAACAATATTGAAGGAAGTAAAGAATTTTTCTACTCAAACTATGATCATAATCCATTGATGAAAGTCGTTATACCCAAAGTGCTAAAGTGTTATAATAAAAAACTTGTTGAGATCGATCCGGCGATTGCAGGCGGCTTAGGAGAGATTTGTACTGGTGAAGACGGTTGCCGAGTATTTTGTGGTAATAACCGCGGGCTATGCAATCAATACTGTGAAACACATAGAGAAAATCCGCTATGCCAAAAGTTATTTTCAGGAGAACTAAACCCGAAATAGAGTTAAAAGAAGATGAGCTGATAGTTTAAAATACTCCGGCTAAATACTCCTTGAAGGTAAGTGAAGTACTCTCTGAAAACAAACCAGTGAAACTATACTTGTTCAACAACGCGCGCTTCTTACTCAATGCGCTTGTAATGGCAGCAATACTAGTTTCATTGCCATAAGGTGGGATATAACAAATGAAAAAAACAACGAAGACAAAAGCTAAAAGCACAAAAACAAAGAAAATGACTTGCGATTGTGGTTCAGGCAAAAAGTCTGAAGCATGTTGTACAACAAATAGCGGCTCGTGTAGTGGCTGTTGTTAAAAGTTTTTTTCTTTTTTTTCTATTTTTTTGTTTTTCCTCTTAAAATCTTATCTGGATCTCTTACTGATTGTCCCAAATATTGCTTTAAGCGTTCCATTAAAACTAACGCCCAGATTTATATGAATGCGGTGTTTTAAATTATACATGTCAATTGTGCAAGTTTTAAAATTGAAAAAAAGTTTTGGCGACTTTAAAGCAGTTAATGAAATTTCTTTTGAAGTAGAAAAAGGCGAAATTTTTGGTGTTTTAGGGCCAAATGGCGCAGGTAAATCTACGACTTTAAATATGCTTGCAACGTTAATTGAACCAACAGGCGGAACCGCCATTATAAATGGTTTTGACATAAAAAAAGATACGAAAAAAGTACAAGAAATAATTGGATTATGTACTTCAAGTACAAAGTTTTTTTGGGATTTCAATGCAATCGAAATTTTGAATTATTATGCAATGCTCTACGATCTTGACTCTGGTGCAAGAAAACGCAGAATAGCTTCTTTAATTGAACGATTTGAAATAACTGAATTTCAAAACAAAAAATTTGCAGAATTGTCAACTGGCATGAAGCAAAAAATTGCTTTAGCAAAATCTTTAATTAATAAACCAAAAGTTTGGTTTCTTGACGAACCCACAAATGGACTTGACTTAGAGGTTTCAAAAACAGTACGCAAAGTTATTAGAGATACTGTAAAAGAAGAAAATACGACTGTATTGTTAACTTCTCATCATTTGAGTGAAGTTGAAGAGCTATCTAAACGAATTGCATTAATTAACAAAGGGGAATTAGTTGTAGTTGGAAGTATTAAACAAGTAAAAGAAGGGCTTAACTTTTTTGATACAATTCACTTTACACTTGCAAAACAAAGTGATGCAACTCAATTAGAATTCATAAAGAAAATAGATGGTTTTGAATATATGCGCGTTGACGAAACACGCGTGTTAGTTAGAGCCAGATCACCACAAAAATTAATTGGCAAACTTATAAATGGCTTAGAAAATAAAAACGTTAAAATTTACGATTTAGAGATAAAGCGCGCTTCACTTGAAGATGCTTTTCTTAAACTAATCAAAGGCGGGTCAAGTTCAAAATGACATTAACACAAGCTAAAGGACATTTTTACAAACAATACTTAAAATTATTCAAAGCAGCCGGAGAATGGGAATTCATCTTAGTTTATCCACTAGTGCATTTATTTTCAATGGGTTTCTTAAGCGCATTCGTCGGCGGAGAAGACAGCGCGCGTGTTGCACTTACTTATATGTTCGTTGGCGCATTTTCATGGAATTTTTATGTGCTAGCACAAAAAGGAATTACATACGGCATTTTACATGAAATCTGGTCAGATAGCGTTAAACACTTAGCAACTGCGCCGGCCGGAATTATAGATTTTATAATTGGTAATGGTGCGTATAGTTTGTTAAGTGGATTAATGGCATGGCTATTGATGTACTTATGTGCAAAGATTTTCTTTGCATTTGATATATTTGCAGGCGGGCCAGTAATTGTACTGGGCTTAATTGGATTATGGCTATACGGCATGGCAGAAGGGTTAATTGTTAATGCCATCATGTTACTAAAAGGCCCAGAATACATGTCAATAACCTGGATTATAACTGGAATCGTAATGGTAACTTCTGCAGTTTATTATCCACTATCAATTTTACCAGAACCAATTCGTACAGCTGCATCAATACTACCAACAACTCATGCAATTGAATCCATTAGACAAGCAATTTTAGGCGGAAATCCAATTGCACCAGGAATAAACGCAGTTGTTCTAGGAGTAGCGTATTTGTTAGTTGCAAGTTTTGTGTTTAGTAAGTCATTAACTAGAAGTAAACAAAATGGTACAATACTGAGGTTGTAAATATTTACAGAAATATAATGCAAAATTACTTTGCTCCATTGAAAATGCAAATATTAATGCTAGTGGTTTTGTTTGCAATTTTTGGCGCATATTCGCTTCAATTTCACGCATTTGCAGCTGACGAATATACTTACATGAACAATGCCAAGGCATTTGCAAGTGGAGAACTTGACAAAGCAAGCGACTTAGGCCGCTTTCCAATGTTTTCATTTGTACTTAGCATTGCGTATAAAATCCTAGGTGACGCAGAAGCAACTGGAAGGGCGTTAAATGTTTTTATCGGGTTTTGCACTGCGCTTGCAGTGCTGTTCATGGTTTACTGGAACCAAAAAAACAAAGAAGTAGCATTTATAGCAGCTAGCCTTACTGCAGCTAATCCCGCATTATTGTTTCTCGCAAGTAGAACCTTTTCAGAACCGCTCTTTATTTTACTATTAGTTCTTTGTGCATGGGCATTGTTACTTGCATTGAAAAATGAAAAATGGTTTGTAGTGCTGGGAGTTTTACTTGTTTCACTTATTCTTACAAGGTTTGTTGGGCTTTACTTTGCAGTTATTGCAGTGGCGTTTTTTGTGATCAAACGACAAATTGTTCAAATAGTGCAGCGAAAATGGCTCTATGCTGGAATTGCAGCAGGCGCTTTATTCGCATTTTTGCTTGTTTTACAAATTCCAAATGCGTCAAATAATTTTGCAACATTTATCCAAGACCAAATTTCTGGCAACTTAGCACTTGCAAGCGGAAATACAATCGGACTAGGTTTACCAGACAAAATATCATCATATCTATTAGTTACTCCGTTTCTCCTCGGTGCGCCGCTTTTAGTGCTGGTTTGGTTTGCATTTAAAGATCGTAAAAAATTAATCCAAGCAATAAAAACCGCTTTTTCTTCTGATTTATTTTTACTAAGTGCAATAAGCATAGTTTTAATTGCAATAATTATGGAACTACATGGCTTCATAGCACCGCGGTTACTGCGTTATGCTGCGGTTGTAATCCCGTTTCTAGCAATTTTATTCGCTATGATTGTCACGAAATTTACAAGTATAGATACAGAAAAACTAGCAAGGAAAATTATGTATGCACTGATTATGCTTAACTTAGTCGTCGGATTTGCAGTTGTCGGATATTTTGGAAGTTACGAAAAGCACGTTGCTTTCAGGGAAGCAGCGCTGTACACTAAAGACAATTGCAATAGTTTTCAAAGCAATATTGACTATGTGCTTCTTTACTATACCGGACAGAAGAATAGTGTTGAAAGTAAGCCAGAATGCTTTGTTTTAAATAATTACGATGGGTTAACAGATAAGCCACCTAGTGAAAGTGGATACGCGTCGGTTTATCAATATGGAAAAGTAACGGTGTACAAACGATGATTCAAGTGAATTCAATGAAAGTTATTGCAATTATTCCCACGCTTAATGAAGAACAAGGCGTTGCAGATGTAATTAATGGTTTCAAACAAGAAGGGGTAAAGCAAATAATAGTAGCTGACGGTGGATCAACTGATCGTACGCGGCAAATAGCGGCTAAAAATGGTGCAAAAGTGTTAAAAGTTCCTCGAGGAAAAGGAAATGGCTTTAGGGCAACGTTACATCAAATAAAAATTCAAAATGATTCAATTTACGTTATGATTGATGGAGACGCAAGTTACCAAAGTGGCGAAGTGAAAAAGTTACTTAAAGATATTCAAAAATTTGACGTGGTTACAGGTAAACGACAATTACTAATACATGATTTGAAAAGCACAGTGCATGTAATTGGCAATTTTTTTGTCTCTATGCTAGGATCATTAGTTTACTTGCACTGGAACCCAGATATATGCACGGGATACTGGGCATTTCGTGGCAGTGCATTAAAAAAACTAAAAAAAGCTTTGACAGCAGAGCGATTTGAATTAGAAGTAGACTTGTTTTCAAATACGGCTAAACTTGGCTTACATCATAAAACAGTTCCAGTTTCTTATTTAAAACGCAAGGGAGAAAGCAAACTACATACGCGGGATGTTTTCTTCATCTTGAAAAAACTAGTAGCAAACCGTTTCTAATTTTTGCTAGTAATATGGTTTTTCAAAAAAGTTTGATGGTTTTATTTTGAGGTTTCCAGCATCGTAAGCAGCTGAAATAAAGTCAAGTGTTCTTTTTGAAACACCCGGGCTACCGATTTGGTTTTCATACTTTGGTGGTTTTTCCGTCATAACTTTTTCAATTGAAGATAATATACGCTGTTCATTTATTCCAGTTAAATGACAAATATTTGAAAGCACTTCGGGACGTTCGGTATTATTTCGCAGTACTAAACATGGTTTTCCGAGCATAAGTGCTTCTTCTGTAATTCCGCCAGAGTCTGTTAAAATGCATTTTGACTCTTTTTCTAGTTTCAAGAAGTCAAAGTATTGTTGTGGTTCAATTATTTGCACGTTTTTTAAAGCAGTTAACTTAGCTAGTAAATTGTTTTGAATTGCAATTGTTTTTGTTCGAGGGTGAATTGGAAAAACAATGTTATACTTAATTTTTCCAAGTATTGAAATCATTATCTTAAGTTTTTCTACATCGTCGACGTTTTCTTTTCGGTGTAGCGTTAGTAGACAAAAGTCTTTGAATTTAATGTTTTGAACCACTTCAGAAGAATCGGCTTTTTTAATGTGTTCGAAAAAGACGTCAACAATTGGATTTCCAGTTATGGCAATTTTTTCTTCGGGTATTCTTTCAAGTAGTAAATTTTTCTTTGACGCGGCACTTGGCGCTGCAAGTAATTCAGAACAGTGGTCAGATAAAACTCGATTAACTTCTTCAGGCATAGTGCGATCAAAACTACGCAACCCAGCTTCTATATGTACAAATGGGATAAGTAGTTTTTGCGCAGCTAGCGCTGCAGAAAGCACAGAGTTTGTGTCGCCTTCAGCCATAACTGCATCGGGATTGTGGCGTTTGATAACCTCTTCAAGCTTTAGTAGGGAAATGGAAGTTTGGAATGCTTGGGAGCCGGATCCAACTTCTAGATCTTCATTTGGCGCAGGTAAGCCAAGCGTGTGAACAAATCCTTGAAATAACTGGTAGTCATAGTGTTGGCCGGTGGTTATGAAAACATGGTCAATTTTGCGTTTTAATGTTTCTTTTATTATCGGCGCCATTTTAATGAGTTCAGGCCGTGTTGAGATAACGCTTAGTAATTTCATTTTAAATCGCCTCTTCCAATCCCAAGCATTCTGAAACCTGCTGGTGGCTTTTCAAGTAAATTAACACAATCTATAATGAGCGGGTTTTTAATCACTTTCTTAACTTCACCCCAATTCATATCTTTAAACTTGCTATGTTTTGTAACTATCACAATTGCAAGCGCGTCTTTCGAAGCGTCAACCGCACTTCTTGCTAGAGTTATATTACTTGCCGATTCTATGTGTGGATCAAATGCGGTTATCAAGAAGCCTTTTTGTGTTAATAGATGTGCTACTTCAAAAGCAGGTGATTCGCGCATATCATCAACATCTGGTTTGTATGCTAAACCAAGTAATGCAATTTTTCCTTTTTCTCCTTTGAGAGATTTTTCCAAAAGTTCTACGACGTGATGCGGCATTGAGTCATTTAGATTTCGAGATAAAGGAATAATTTTAGATTCAAATTCTTCAGTTAAGAACCACGGATCAAGCGGAATACAGTGACCTCCAACGCCAGGGCCAGGTAAATGGATGTTTACGCGCGGATGTTTATTGGCTAGCTCAATGACCTTGAAGACGTTTACTCCAAATTTTTCGCATAGCATTGCTAAGTCATTTGCAAAAGCAATATTTACATCGCGATACGTATTCTCTGAAAGCTTTGCAATTTCTGCAACTGTTGAGTTAGTTGGGTAAATTGTTCCCTTTACAATTTTTGAATACACTTCAACTGCTTTTTCAGTGCTTTTTTCATCTATTCCGCCAATAACGCGGTCATTATTTACAATTTCGTGCAGTGTCTTTCCAGGAAATGCACGTTCAGGACAATGAGCAAGGTAAAAATCAGTTGTGGCTTTTAATTTACTTACTTTTTCAAGCAACTTTTTGACCATGATACTTGTAGTGTTTGGAGAAATAGTTGATTCAATTACAATAAGCGCCCCTTTTTTTAGATGTGGAGCAATTGAATTTACCGCGTTTTTCAATGCGGTTCCATCCATTCGCTTATCTTTAAGCGGAGTAGGCACCGCTACTATAATCACATCTGCATTTTTACAAATTGAAACATCAGTAGTTGCAGTGAATCTTTTGCTTTCAACCACTTGTTTTAAGAGTTCTGGCAAGCCTGTTTCAGAAAATGGACAAACGCCTTTAGAAACTTTTTCAACTTTTTGCTTGTCAAGGTCAACGCCAGTTACATCTAGGTTTGCTTTTGCAAAAAGACATGCAGTCGGAAGTCCAATGTATCCTAAGCCCACTACGCATAGTTTCATATAAATAACCTAGTTTGTTAATGTATAAGTTCTAATTAAAAGAGTTGAAGTGATTTAAAAGCTATATGAAAGATGTAATTTGGTTTGATATAACTAATTCACCCCACGTGTTTTTTCTAGAGCCATTCATGAAACACTTTGAAAAAAAAGGGTTTGAAATTTATGTTACTGCAAGGGATTTCTATAGGCTTGACCAGCTTCTCGATGCTAAAAAAATAAAGTATCAGATGGTTGGCGGTCACTTTGGAAAAAATATAGCAGCTAAAGCATTCGGTATGGCTCATCGGGTTGCTGCGCTTACGCTGAAAATTAAAAAATTAAAGCCACGAGCATGCATAGCTGCTGGTTCACCTTATGCAATGGTTACTTCTAAACTTTTGGGTATTCCAAGCGCATGGATAACCGATAATGACATAAGCACGCACATGACTCGCTACGGAGCGGCATATGCATCAAAAGTATTTTTACCAGAAGAAAGCCATGTTGATTTCTATACAAAACACGGGGTTAAAAAAGAAAAAATAGTTCTTTTCAAGGGACTTAAAGAAGATTTTTATTTAAATAATTTTAAAGCAGATCCGGAATATTTGAAAAAAATCGGGGTAAACGGAAGAGTAGCGGTTATGCGTTCTGAACCTTCTCATGCGGTTTATTTCAAAGGAGAAAAAGGCCCAGAGGGTCAAATAATACAAACTTTATTAGATAAAGGCTATAACCTGGTGTATTTGCCGCGTACAAAAGAAGAAGAGGCAAATATAAGAAAAGAATTTCCAAGCGTGTTTGTGCCTGAAAAAGCAGTTGATGGACAAAACCTGTTAGCTAATTCAGAAATATTAATAGGCGCAGGCGGGAGCATGAACCGTGAAGCGGTTGCACTTGGAACAAAAGTACTTTCAACTTATTCTGGTGAATCACTTGGTGTAGACGAATGGCTGATAAGAGAAAACTATATGCAACATAACACTAACCCGTCATCAAAAGACATCACAGCATTTATCGCATCTAAGCTCAACAAGTACAAAAGCACAGACCAAGGATTTAGAACCGTTGTAAAAGAAATAGAAGAAATGATTCAATAACCAATATGCGCTTTATTCTTCTCTCAATTGGTTTCTCATTTTATGTAACCCCTGTTCAAGCGAACTAAATTGTAAACCAACCCGCTGAGCTTTTGTCGTATCCAATGAAGCATCGTGTGGCCGTGCAATGTCATCACTTGAACCGTGTACGGGGGTTAATCTCACGTTTTGACCGAGTCGAACTAAACGCGATAATCCCAAAGCAAGTTCATGCACGGTTGTAACTTGCGATCCAGCTAAGTGAAAAGTTCCTCGGCGATTAGCTTCTAAAAGTTTAGTAATACTATACGCAAGATCATCCACATGCAATGGATGGCGTAATTGATCTGCGCGTACAGTAATTGGTTTGTTTTGAAGTAAAAGTGAAAAAAAACCATTGCGTTTTGATTTTCCATTATATCCATATAACATACTAAAACGCAAAATGATGTGATTACGAAGCGAACGCACAGCTCGTTCTCCGCGCAATTTTGTCACGCCATAAACATTTAATGGATTAGGCCGATGTTGTTCAGAATAATTCCCGCGTGTTCCGTCAAATATGTAATCAGATGAAGTGTATACCAGCTTACTTCCAGTTTCACGACAAGCTTCAACAACATTACGCGTACCTAAGTGATTAACTTGTTCGGCTAGCTTTTTATTTTTTTCACACACGCCAACGTTTGTAATAGCCGCCGTGTGGATAACTACATCAGGCTTATGTTTTTTTATAAATAGATGCACTGCTCGTTTATTTGTAATATCAAGTTGGTACAATCCCGGAACAATATCTGTATTGCAAGTGCCGATAACTTCATTAGTTTTTCCGAGTAAAGTCATTAAACGAGTTCCAACAAAACCTGAAGCGCCAGTAATTAGAATCTTTACCATGTTCCAAAATATCTAAACTCCGTGCAAAATATTAAGCACTTTAAACGCAATTTTAGTTGCAGTAATTGCGTCTGCTAGGTTTTCGCTTACAGCTTGTTTACCTATAATTGCATCAGCAAAAAATTTCATTTCATTCCAGTGTCCTTTATCTTGTTTACCCGAAAAGAGATTTTTAGTTACATTTTTAGAAACTACATGCGCAGAACTAAAATCATTAATGGTAACGGTTGAATCTGCTGCAAAAATTTCAATTCGTTCCTTATCGGTTTTAGGTGATCCCGCGGTAGTATAGAATAAGTTACATAAACTGCCATTTGCAAATTCAATGGTTACAACTATATTATCATAGCCGCTTGAGCTAACACGAATCGCAGTTACGTCTCTTCCACAAAGATAAGTAAAAACATCAAAGAAATGCACCATTTCTCCAATTATGCGTCCGCCTTCACTTGGATCATTTAAGAAATGTTCAACTGGAAGCTGGTCTGCTTTAATGCGATAATTAATAATAAATGGATACGAAACTGGTAAAAGGAATTCTTTGACTGCTTTCAAAGCAGGGGAATATCTACGATTGTGCCCAACTACTAAAACTTGTTTATGTTTTGAAAGTGTTTTCTCAATACGGCTGAGTTCAATTTCATTAACGGCCAATGGCTTTTCTACAAATACGTGTTTACCGTGTTCTAATGCTTTTACAACTAAATCCGAGTGAGTGGAGTGGCGAGTTGTTATTGCAACTGCATTTGTAGACTTATCCGCTAGTGCATCGTCGTAATTTGAATAGCATTTGTTTGATTTACATAATTCTGCAACGTAACGTGCATTAGATGGCGTCATGGAGGCAACGCTTGCGATTGAAATTCCTGATTTTGCAATTGCTGGAATCAAAGTGCTTTTTGCAAAATTGCCTGGCCCAATTAAACAAAGCGAAGCCTGGCTAGAATGAGACGCTGGCTTAAGTTCAAGATAATGTGTTCTTTCTACAACTGGATATTTGATTACTAAAACATTTATTTTTCCATGTTGTAATTCGCCAAAACTTTTCAATACGTCTTTTGGCTCACAAATTTTATCAACTAGAGATTCGACTTGAAGCCCCTTGCCAAGGAGTTCTACAAATGCTTGTAAGTTACGTTGTTCAGTCCAACGCACATAAGCATATGGATAGTCAACTCCTTTTTCTTCATATTGTTGATCATAACGGCCAGGGCCATAAGAAGTTGAAATAAGCACATCCAATTCACGCTTGTAAAGTGCATCTCGGTCTAAATTAAGTCCAACGTCACCTACTATAATCAACTTTCCTTTTCTTCGGCATAATTTAATTGCGTTGTTTGCTAATTCACTTGACGGAGATGCGGCGGTTAGTAGAACA
>JAHFHN010000090.1 GCA_023246885.1 Microcaldota archaeon | reverse complement strand
GTATTCTATTATGCTCCATGCTCTATTCACTGAAAAATATAGCCCAAAGAAGCTTGACGACGTTATTGGAAACGACGACGGTAGAAAAGAGATGAAAACTTGGGCGCTTGAATTTGAACGAGATAAAATACAAAAACCACTACTAATATATGGCCCGCCCGGGATAGGAAAAACTTCATCAGTAAGGGCACTTGCAAATGAAATGGAGTGGACGTTGATTGAAACAAATGCTTCAGATGTGCGCGATCCAGAAAGTTTACGCAAAGCAATAGGAGAAAATAGCAGGGGGTTATTCAACCAACGCAGATTGATTTTACTTGATGAAATAGACGGCGCATTTGACAGAGGCGAAGATACTGAACTAACTCGAGTGCTAAAAGAAAACCAGCAACCTATTATTTTAACAGCTAATGACGCGTGGGATAAGCATTTGGCGAACATTCGCCCCCTTTGCAAGCAAATTGAATTTAAAAAAGTTAACACACGCGGGATTGCGGATTTATTGCAACGCATTGCGATAGCCGAACAGTTGAAAGTTGAGAAATTGAATGTAGATGCGATTGCTAAAGGCTGTGGCGGCGACGTCAGATCCGCATTAATAGACTTACAGTCGGGGGCAAGCGACAGTGGTTCACGCGATCGGGAAGCGAATGTGTTTGAAGCAGTGCGCATTGTTTTCAAAACATCTGAATACACAAAATCTATTGCTGCTTCTGAAAATCTTGACATTGACCTTGATTTGTTCACAAAGTGGATTGAAGAAAATATTCCAATTGAATACGAATTAAGCGAAGATAAGGCCAAGGCGTTTTCATGGTTAGCTAAGAGTGACATCATGCAACAGCGAATACGAGAAAGGCAATATTGGGGTTTGCTCAGATATGTACGTGCATATAGCCATGGCGGAGTAAGCCTTTCAAAAAAAGAGATGTACCATAAGTTTACGCCATATCAATTTCCATCATTGCTTCGGGTTTTATCAGCAAGCAAAGGAAAACGTAGCGTATTGAAGTCAATTTGCAATAAGATAGGAGATAAAATGCATTGCTCATCTGCAAAAGTAATTGAAAACTTGTTCTTAATGGCAAACGCAGAATTGTCAACTTGGGCCGAGCTAGATGAAGATGAAGCAAAGCTCTTAAAAAATTTCTCAATCGCCGGAAACGAGTTTAAACCAGACAAAGACAAGAAGCGCAAGTACAAGTAGCAATGGAATTAAATTTGCTACATTGGAATACGTTTGAACAAAGAAGTCGTTAACCTCTTGACTCAACGTCTTCTCTTCAATAAACGCAATTTCAAAGCTACTCGTAATTGGACCTTTAAATGAAACCGAATTACTGCCAGTCTTTATAGCGTCTGGCCTTACTAGCGAAAATGCATCACCGTCGGGAATTTCAAAACTAAATTCGCCTATATTTCCAAGTACAATTTCTTTTGATTGTAAACGTTTAACATTTAGAAGAGAAAAATTCAAAGAATATTCAACAACTCGCGTACTCTTTACGGTTTTACTCAAAATAGCTGGAGACACATCATACTCAACTACTATAACCGCTGGATTTTGTGGAATAGAAGTGTCGAGTTTTGCAACTATTCTAGTTGAATTCACATACACAAGCGGGCCATAAACATGATAGTCTATATTATCGCTATAAGCGCGCCAATCAGAAATAGTGCTTTTGCCAAGGGTTAAGCTAGATGAAAAAGCGCTTTTTTCAGCTGCGTTTTCAAGCAACACAACTGTTTTCTCAATCACATGAACTTTATCTGGGGATAGCTGGAAAGTCATCGACGTCGAAGTGTCTATGTACGCATTGACAAATCCCGAAAGTAGAAAAACAGAAAAAACTAACACCAATAATAGCCGTTTAGACATTTTTTTAACCGTAAGATAAAAAAGGCGTTTTCGGTATTTTAACCCTGCGCATGTTTGGCACATACCTTTCCGGCATCTCAATTGCAACATTCCTACTTGTTCTAGCAGCTTACAGTAACGCAAGTGACGATTATGCAACAACAAAAATAACTATGCTTGAAGCTAAAAACTTTTATTTTCAAAAAGCACATTTGCAAACCTTAGTGACGCAAGTTTTACAAGAGGCAAGCACAGATGTAATTCCAGGGGCAAATGCGAAAACTTGCATTGAAAAACGCGTAAACGCCGTACAAAAGCTCATTAACCTAGCCGGAGTTTTAGCAACTTACAATATACGCACAGAAATTGGTTTCGTTTCTGGAAATAAATGTAATTGCACTTCGCTAAGTGGTAGCGACAAAGAATTGCTCGAAAATAATGGAGAAGAGCCACTAATGGCGGTTAGCCAGATTTTAACTTGTACGGATAATGGATTGCAAATTGCAAAACTAGGGGTAAACGGCGCAGGCGCAATAGTATTTACAACAAAAAATCCAGAGGCAAAAATTGTGGTTAACGATGCTTAATTCAGTTACAATATCGTTATTTGTTTGCATTTCGCTATCAATTATACTTTCAACATTTTCAGTACAACATACTGCTGAAACACAACTAAGATTATTTATAACCGAATTTGAACTTGAACAAAAATGTTTTAGCAAGCAGATTATGCTAAGCCAACAAATGCGGGTGAGTTATTCCACAATCAATTTTACAACTAATGGAGGCGACGCGTGTTGATTGAACTTGACGCTGCGATCGCATTGAGTTTACTTGTTATTGCCTTGTTCATATTTTCTTTTACAACAATTATCACAGTTGACTCGCTTAAAAGTGAAATAGATGTAATAAAAAACTTTCAAAATAACTCCGCGTGCATTATGCGCGTGCAACTTATAAACAACGAATTGGTGGAAAATTGTGGCTATCCTTTCCCTTGATGCATCACTCTGCATTTTACTAATTGTCGCTTCGGCAAACTTGCTTTTTGCTAGTATACACAATTTTGACCTATCTACTAGCGATTTACAAGCTAGGATAATTGCCGATGACATAGCCTTAGCACTTCAAAAAGAAAAAACTAGTCTCGATAACTTGCGAAGTGGAAACGTTGAACCAATTCAGGAAAAAATAAAGAAGTTAAGCCAGTGCATTGAAGTTCAAATAAGCAATAGCGAATTCGCAAACAAACCAGAGCGCGTAAATCCAATTGTAAGAAATAAACAAAAGCCATGCAGCGGAGACCGCGTTTCTCAAACAGTTCTAGTTGCAAGCAGCAACGAAATTTATGCTGCAACGATTTGGGTTTACTTTAAATGAACTTCTACGCCTGATTCTGTTTTCTCAAATGCTAAATCATTTTCACCTTTTTCAACAAACAAGCCACTGTCGATCAACCCCGGCGCATTAATCGCGTCATTGAAAGGTCCAGTTATTTTCCCATTAGCGAAAGTTAGGTTAAAACGAATGGGCGAATGTAAACGCATTGACAAACGCGTCCCAGCTGGCATTAAGTTCAACTCATTTGCTTTATAGCCGATTTGGTTGGCAATTGAATGAACTGACGTATTCAAGAATAGAGAGTAACTGTTTTGAAAGGAGGAAAGCGCGGCCGGCATAACTATTGCATAAGTGGCTAGGGTAACCACCAATACAATTAGATATTCCATAGTGGCTTGGCCGCGCATTTTTCCTCACGACAGCTCATTTATGCTTGACAAAATCTGGTCAGTTTTGTTTGACAACACGTTTGCACTTTTAACCGCAGTTGTTTCCAGTTGAGTGATTAGTATAAACGCAATTGCTATGATCGCAGCAGTAAGCACCAGCATCTCTGCACTGATTTGCCCACGAAACCGGCGCTTTGCAAAT
>JAHFHN010000089.1 GCA_023246885.1 Microcaldota archaeon | reverse complement strand
CATGTGTTTTGTTACTTGCCTTTTCAGGCCAAGGGAAAAAGCGAACAGTTGTTGGCAACATCTTCATATATCGGGAGTTGAATCCCTACCTCGAGTTGTCATCCGCTGCGCTTTTTGCCTTGACAGGCTGAAGGCTATAGATACATAATAAGCGCAAAAAAATTAGTCTTGGTTTTTAGCTATTCTAATACACTTTTAGCTTTTGTGCTAATGGCATTTGTGGCGATTCGCTTATTAAATCATAAAGCGAAGGGGCTATGGAAATAAGGTCTTTTTGCGAAACTACGCCAACTATTTTACCTTGTCGAATTACGGCAAGTCGCTTGATATTTTTTGCTCCCATTAGCTTTGCAGCTATGGAGATATCTTCGGTTATCTGAATCGTTATCAAGTTTTTTGTACATATGTCTCGAACCAAATAATTGGTTTTTCCAGTTGCAAGGACTTTAGACACGAGGTCTCGCTCAGTGATTATGTCATATATTCCCTTGGCGCTTGAAAACACCAAAAGGCTGCCTACTCCAGTTTCAGCCATTTTCTTAGCGGCGTCAACAACCGAAGTTGATTCAGGCACAGTTACAAGCGAAGTCTTCATGCAGTCGCCAACTTTTATCCCTGTTTCCATGTTTTTACTAAATTACCATTTAACATTTTTTTGGCTAAAAGCGTGTTAAAAATCAAAACTAATTCTAAGTCACGCTATTAAACATCTAACACACATTTGAAAGAAAGGCATATTTATAGCTGAGGTACACGGCACAACCTAGTATACGCTGCCACACAGCACTAATTAATCTCCGCCACCTTTAGATTCCCTATGGGCAAAGGAGCTTATTTGAAGGGAGCGAGATTCGAACGCCAACTAAAGGAAATGCTCCGCGACCGCGGCTTTTGGGTTATACGCTCTAGCAAAAGCGGAGTAGATGGCTTAGCTCCAGATCTAATTGCACTTAGCATGAACCGCAAATTTGCTTTAGAATGCAAGGCGTGGAAGGCAAATTTACATTTTGAAAAACCGAAGATGCAAATCATGAAGGAGTTTGAAAACACAACTGGAATCCCATTTTACATTGCATGGAAACAGCCAAGAGAAGACTGGCGGTTTTACCCATTATCTGCACTCAAGGAAACTGCGCGTGGCTATACCCTCGTGCTTTCTGACTTAAAAATGGGAATGAAACTAGCCGACCTCACTGGAGAAGAGTCGAAACCTTCACAAACCACACCAACAGAGTTAACTAATAGTGAGTTACAATTAATAACATTCGAAGACGACAAAAAACCCACAAAAACGTCGCCAGACGTAAACACAAAGGCGACTACCCCTAATTCTACGACAAACAACGAATAAACATAGTTAGTTTGTTACTACCGGTAAGTTTATAAATTACTTATTGCATAAGTATTGCAGATCAAAATGACAAGTTTATCACCGTCTCAAATGGCAAAAATGAAAATTGGGTTAGTGGAAAAGAAAGCCGCGCCTAAAGTGGATGACGACGTAGTGGTCATGCCTGCTTTCGTGCCAACTAAGATGAATAAGGGAGAAGGAATTCTCGAAGTTACAACTCGTCAAAAATACTTGAATGAAGGATATGCAGATTGGATTAACTGGCACCTATACCGCATAATTGGAATAGGTTCAGCAGTTGCTGCTTTGTTTTTAATTGGAATAAATTTGTGGCTAGCTGCTGGCGCAGGAGCTATAGCTGGACATTTTTATTCAGAACACGTTAGAATCGCAAAGAAAATAGCAGTAAACTACTCAAAGAGAAAACTTCTCTACACAAGGTAAGTGAAAAAACATGGCATTAAGTGGAATCAAAGGAACAGTCGTTGACGTTGTAAAGGATATTCGACAGAATACTCCACTTAAGGTAGAGAAAAAAGAGGAGACAATCAAGACAAGTGAATTTTACACTGGTGCTTTGACTAGAGGTAACGAGAACGTCTTAGGCCAATGTACTAGAAAAGAATTCATAAATGAGTTCATTGATTTCTGGAAGGATGATTACCGTGCAAAAGCGAAATGCATTTGTTTTCTAGCAATAGCGGCATTGACATTCAACATAATGGCACCATTTTCACTTTTTTGCATTGCACTTGCTGCAAAGTACTGGGATTGGGCAATGTGGTGTAGAAACATAGCTAGATTCAATGGAAACTTCCGTACAATTATATACGGACAATAGGAAAAAACAACAAAAATACAAATCACAAACAAAAAAATAAAAAAGAAAAAAACAAAACACAAAAAAACAAAAAACAAGGTAAAAAAATATGTCAAGTGATGCACTGCATGATGCGAAAATGTCTTTCGATGCTCCAACAATCGGCATGAGTGAAAGGCTAGAGGCCGTTGGGAAGAGCATAGCTCCAGCTTTTGGGTTAGAAGGCGTTTCAACCACTTTGCAGAGACTGGCAAGGAACTTCGCAGCGTTGCTCGAATATTACAAGTTAGCTACTGTTTTGCGTCACAAGGACATTAGTTTTGCAGACGGAATGAGCAAACACATGTTTTTCGTCGACGACAAAATAGTTAATGCAGCAATATTGTTAGGGTGCGGAATAGCGATTATTTCACAACCTTCGCTCTTGTTGCCATTAGTTCTAGTAGCAGTTGCTTACTTTGCTAGCGATAAATTCTTAAAAACAGTTGAAAAGTTATGACAATGAAAAATATCAAAGTGCAAACAATCAAGGAAATAAAAGCCGCAGTGGCAAAAGCGGCGGTAGCAAAGGCAAAAGCAGCGTCAGCGGGTCCTGCAGATGTAAAGAAGACCTACATGACTATCCCGTATTACACGCCATCTGACAACGTTGATATTGATAACTTAACTGAAGAACAGAAAAAGAAGTTAATTCGCCAAGGAAAACTCATGGGTAGTGGAGACCCAATAACTATCGCAAAAATAGATAATCGTAAAAATGCGTTGAACGCGTGGTGGGATGCAAGTGACTTCACTTACGACGCCGGAACGTCATACAAAGCATGGACATACACTTGGGCATACTTAGCATTGACAATAATTTCTTACGTATTCATACACCCGCTTCTAGCAATCCCATTTGCATGGAAAGTTGGACACAATTGGAGCCAATACGTTGGTGGATTAGTATTCGGAAAAGAAGACATGAAAGGAAAGACGCTATACCACACAGTGTAAGAAAAAGGTGAAAAATAAAAATGACTGAAAACATTCCAAAAGCATATGACAAGCTCATCAGAGCCACTACAGTAGGCGCAGAACAGCCTATTGCCTTACAAGCAACTAACCGTTGGGCTTACATGGAAAAGTACATGAACGACTTTGAAGACATGTTAGCGTTCGATGTAAATCAATGGGTACTAGCAGGAATAGGCGTAGTGCTCTTGCTAATGGGTAATGTGCTCGGGGTAATAGCACTAGCAGGTGCAACGTATTACAGAATTCAATACAAACACCGTTACGGCCAGGTAAACTCATCTCGTAGGTTAATACTTGGAAACTAAAACCAGTGGTGCCGATGTCAATTGAATTTGAATTAATTGCATATGCAATCCTGGCAATTGCACTGTTTTTACTTTTTAATCATTTTTTACCCCTTCGTCGAGCTCAAAACATGCCTGAAAGACCAAAGGCAAAAATGGACTTTAATCGGGGAATAATTTAAAATGCTGAAAGGCTACCGATTGCTTTATTCTAGCAGTGTTTTTAATCTTGTACGCCTAAATTTTTAGCGTGAAGCGTAATTTTATTTTTGTTACTGGCGGAGTCCTATCCTCTCTAGGTAAAGGCATACTTGCATCATCTATTGGAAAAATCCTAAAAGACAAAGATGAACAAAGCATT
>JAHFHN010000088.1 GCA_023246885.1 Microcaldota archaeon | reverse complement strand
ACATTTTGGTAGTGTTGAAGGGATTTTCAAGGCAGATGAAAAAGCGCTTCAAGAAGTAGATTTGATTGGCAAAGAAAAAGCAAAAGAATTGCGCAACATAATCTGCACCAAGTATAAAAATGAATTAAGCGAGTTAGAACAATAGTTCTTTGTAGATTGGCCCACCTGAACCAATATATGTGGGTTTGTTCAACTAATTGTATATGGCAAAGCGACCGGAAGAACTGGACTTAGGGTATTTTGAAGTATCAAATGAACATGCCTTGCGTTTGCATAACCTTAAAGATGCTGTGAACACTCACGTTGATCAAGCAAAAGCGCGTTATCCGAACTTAATTGATCGTCTTTTAAAAGGAAATAAAGCAGTAGCAGAAGTACTGCATAGGGACTTTGCAGAGTTGAAGCGAGAATTACACCGGAAGGGAATTCGTACGACTCGGGAAGAACTTACTCGTGCTTTTCGCAACAAAATAGAAACCGAGGTTACTCCTTATCGCAAAAGGCCGGATTTACGTTCTAAACTTTTCTATAATATGTTTGGTGTATTTCACCAAATAATTCACGGAGATCCTGGGCTCAAATACCTTTATCCACGTAGAGAATCAGCTGACAACCGTCATTTAGTGCGTCACGGCCCAGTTGAACCGGGGATACTTGCTCAAATAGCAACAGAAGCCGCTACGCGAGAATTGAAGCGTCAAGAAGGTGAATTGGCGTTCGACACTGGTCCCGAAGACCCTGCGGCTGAATTGAGATTCGCTCTTCGTACTGGCGCTAGTGCTGTGTTTGACGCTCTTGAAACCCACGAAGTACTTCCCTCGCGCGAAGAGTTAATGCGACTTGTTGATGGCGTTAGAGTGCTTGTTGACCGTGACTTGAAACAAATCTCTCCCCATCATGCACGTTTACTTCCTGCGCCGCGCACCTATCCCGCACAGACTCGTCAAATATTAGCCGAGTTAGATGATCGGGTAGTAGATCATCGCAATACGCTTACTGCCAAGGCAGTTAGGTTTTTACCCGCATCGACTGCCACAGATCGCGTTTTGGAAACGCTGAAATCCCTAGGCGTGCCTGAAAAAGCTGCGCCTGAATTTGCAAAGTCTTTACATGCACTTGGTTCGCCGGGCGATGCCACTCATGCTCTTAAAAATAGTCAAAGAGTTGCTTTGTTTTTACATAAAACTGCAACTCATTGGATGGGTACCCTTCCGCCACATGAATTTGGCAAAAACGTACGCGCATTAGCTAGTTTCATAGTCAAGCAACCTTATCATGAGGTTACTGAAAGTGTATTAACGGATTTACGTAAAGAGGCAGATGTGGCTGCAGAGCGAGAAGTAAGAAGATTGCATAAGCCCGGAATGAGCTACGAAGACTTATATGCCGCGCATCCTAGGGCCGGAGTACTAAAAGATTATGCAGCCGTGCTTCACCTTGCAACTGCTGAACTAGCAGAAGAACGAGCAAGACAACGGCCACATGGCTAATTCAGCTATTTTTTTCTTCACCATTTTCAAGTGGTGTGGGTGATTGGTTTTCAGTTTTCTCTTCAGCTTTTTCGCTTTTCACTAGTTCTGGAATAGGGGTTTCTTCTGCGATTGTTATTTGAAACTCTTCGTGGAATTTCTTTGTTGGTTTTAATTTCCAAGAGTGGCCAATTTTGTGGCGTTCAACATAGCCTTTTTCGCGTAATTCGCCAACATACTCGTAAATATCGCCCTTGAAATATTTGCGCAAATCGCTTTGCAGTAATTCTTTTTTCTTAGCAATTAACGCAAGCATTTTCATTGATTTTTTATGCAACTCGATTTTACCCGCAAGTTGCGCAACATTCGTCAACCATTTTGCTTTAACTTGAATTGCAGCAGTTCGCATTTCCGTGTTAATTACAATTTCAATTGCATGATCACTTTGCTCATAAGCGGATTGCAATGACTCTAATCCGGCTATAACTGAAGCTTCGTCTGTGATGTTTGCTAATTTAGCAAGCTCTTCAAATGACAAGCTCCTATTTGCCATAAACAGTGACGCTTCTAACACGCGTTGCGCTTTATACGCCGCATCTTCTTGATCAAACTGCATTTGCTTGGTTTTAGTCATAACGTATTTATTTCTCAAACCCAGTTTTTATACCCTGTTCTCAAGTCCGCACAAACAAACGGTTTTAAACAAGGCTTATTCTTTACATTGTGGACAGTTTCTTTCTATTAGCTGAAACTGTACTAACTTCCCAACGGCAAAAACTGCGGGCAATAAATTAAGGTGTAATTAGTTAAATGGATTTTTTAGTACCACAAGAAAAATACTTAGAAGCAGGTGCACATATCGGCACACGTACAAAGAACGGAGCAATGCGTCGTTTTATTTACAAAGCCCGTGAAGACGGCTTACATGTACTCGACTTGAAAAAGACTAATGAGCGAATTTACAATGCAGCTTGCTTTATTGCTAAGTATCCAATGGAAAAGTTTTACATTGTAGGCAACAAGGAAAATGCCAAAAAAGCAATTGAAAAATTCGGTGAATTAACCGGCAGCAAAGCACTTTCAACTCGTTTTACGCCTGGAAGGTTTACAAACCCAGCGCGCACTGACTTCGTTGAACCAGAACTATTAATGGTAGTTGACCCTGCGGTTGACAAACAATCAGTTAAAGAAGCATTTGAAATCAATGTTCCAATTGTCGCGATTTGTGACACTAATAATTCGCTTAAATGTGTTGACTTAGTAATTCCGGCAAATAACAAAGGAAGAAAATCAATTGCACTATTATTCTGGATATTAGCACGTGAAGTACTCAAACAACAAGGCAAAATAACTGGCGACGAACAATACACTGCGACAATAGAAGAATTTGAAGCTTAAGCTTCAAAGAATTTCTACGTTTTCAAGCCCGCGGAAATCATTATCCGCGGTAATTAGCTTAACTTTGTTTAGCTTTGCAGTTGCGTAAATTAGTGAGTCAGCCAAGGCTAACTTCTTTGCGACTTTTGTTTTAGCTGCTTCAATGGCTATTTCTTTTGAAACTTCAATTATATTGCATCTTGTTAAAAGATAGTTTTTTTTCTCCTCTGCTTCGTTAGGCCAACTTTTTAGGTATTTTGCGTAAATTTCAATAAGGTTAATTGGAGATAAAATTATTTCTTCTTGAGAATTTAAGTAATTTCGAACGCGTTTGCCTTTTTCTTCTCCTAAAAAATAATTGAGCCAAGCAGACGAATCAATCAAAACGGTCACGTTTATCCCTCAAGTCTGCTAGCGAATCGCCAGGTGCGAGCTTTGTGCTTCCAAAAAGATCTTTTTTTCTACAGAAAAAATCGGCTAAGATGAAATTTAGCGCTTCTGACATTTTCTTTTTACTTTTAAAAGTTTTTGTACTAAACTCCTGAAGCATTTCTGCCAGCTCATCTTTAAGTATTACTGTTGTTTTCACATTATTCGCCGTACTTATTGGAAGGTTTATGGTATTTAAAGATTGCTTTATCTCGTGCATACTGTGTGCTAGTTTAGTGTAGTTCTTAATGATTTTGCCGAAAAAAGGGAACAAATAGAACGCGCTATGTTGCATATCGGACTAGTGCTCTATGCGCTGCTTGTATTGTTTTAGCTAATTCGTGTAGATCGGATACTCGCGTTACTGGTAATAGGGTATGTGTTAAAGCCAAATTAACTTGTCTGGCGGGCATAGCGAACTGGCCATCTCTTTTAATTATTATGTCGCTTCCGTAGGTTTTAGCGCCTTTTATCACTACTTGGGCTATCTTTAAGCGTCGTTTACGGCCGTTGGATATTGTTGTCCAGTTAGCAAAAATAACGAAGTGCTTAGGGTGTGCTGGATTAGTTGCGTGAGTTTCACTTTCACTGGTTTT
>JAHFHN010000087.1 GCA_023246885.1 Microcaldota archaeon | reverse complement strand
CACACTTACCGACAAGTAAGTTCCACCAGTGCGGTTCTCTTTCAAATCTCGAAGAAGGTTAGAGATTGTGGTGCGTTCTAATTTCGCGAGGTTTTCCAACGCGTTTAACCGTAATTTACTTGGCTCGTTCCGTGCTAGGACGATAAACCAATTTTGTAAGTTGCGCTTTAATCCAGCTGCGCGGCCAAAAATTTCAGAATAAGCAAGAAACATTTTACTTCAATTCAACTCCAAAATATTTTGTTTCAAGTGGAATAGTTTCACCTTTAAATTCAGAAACAAGCAAGTGAACCAAACGCAGTCCTTTTTTCAACTCCACGTCATGTTTCGTGAGGTTTTGTACGCCGAAGCTCACTTCGCCGCGATACGTTGGATCAATTTTGCCACTATTTACTCCAATTCCAACGCGAATAGCGTAACTCGTTGGCACAACAATTGCCATCAAATTGGAGGGCAGGTTAAGCTTCTCTATACTTTTGCCAATTACATATTCCATCGGGTTCAAATTATACGGCAAAGTTAGCGATTGAAGAATAGGAACTTCTTTTTCCAAAGTATTTGCGCCTTGTGATCCCTTACCAGCCAGTATTGAAACGCTACCTAACCGCAATTCATATGAAACGGGTTTGAAACAAGAAACGTCAAAATTCTCAATCATGTTACTAATAAGTAACTCTGCTTTAAAAAAAGTTACCCTTTTGTTACCTGCATGGTAAGCAGCTGGTTGTTTAAGGCAGTAGTGTTCATGGAGCAACTTTTGTACGGAAAAAGCGACAAGGGAATTGGAATTGTAGCGTTGTGGACGCGAAAGGAGCTAGTTGCAAATCGCATTTCGGAAAACAACTACAGTGTTATCGGCCAACTTTACTCGTGCCATCAAGGGGTAAACGCATTGATCTTAAACTGCCTTGCAAACAAAGCGTTGCGCTACCTTGTCGTAACTGGACTAGACTTGAGCGGATCTGGAGAGACGTTGGCAAAATTGTTCCAAAAAGGCGTCGCAAGCGAAACGCGAATGATAAATGGTGACGACAATTTTATATTGGATCTAAATATCCCACTTGCTGAATTTGAATCATTTCGGCAAAACGTTGAACTTATTGACTTGCGCGGCATAACAAAGCTCGAAGAGTTGAACGCCGTAATTGAAAAACTCGAAAAAAAGATGCCGTACGGTGAAAACCAGCAGTTTGAACTAAGCTCGCCACCGGCACCTGAGGTTTTTCCTTCGCAACTAAGCGGCTTGCAAGTAATTGCACCGAATATCCCGAAAGCTTGGCCACAAATCCTGGACAAAGTAATGACATTCGGCGCGTTAAAGAAAAGCGAATATGAAGAGCCACAGAAGGAGCTACTGTGCTTCACGTCAGTTATTACCGAAGACGAACCACTCCCGGCAAACGGAACCGGGTCATGGAACCGATTTTTTCCATTTACACGAGAAGACGTAGCTGCGTATATCCCACAAGTTGCAACTGGATTGAAAATCGACGGCGTCGAATACACGTATGGCCAACGATTGCGTAGCCCAATTGACCAAATTGCACACATCACAGAAAAAATTAAAAGTTCACCTCACAGCCGACGACATGTGGCATGCACATGGAACATCGAAAAAGACCATAATAACCCAAATGCACCGTGTTTGGTTCTTCTCCAATTCAACGTAACCGATAGCAAACTCCATGTAACCGCGTTTATGCGAAGTAACGACATGTACGCCGCGTGGCCAAAAAACGCGTTTGCATTGCGAGAATTACAACGCATAATTGCCAAGGACACGGGACTTCAAATGGGGTTTCTTTCAATTGTATCACAAAGCGCCCATATTTACCAGCATGACTTTTCTAAGGCAAAAGAAGTAGTTGCAGCAAAACCAAAAATCGAGTGGCAACCAGATCCAAACGGAAACTTGATAATCACAACACGCGGTGGAGAAATTTACGTTACCCACGTAGCGCAAGGGTCAAAAGTGCTTGAAGAGTTCCACGCCGAAACTGCAATTGAAATTTACAGACACATAGCGTATCGCAACAAAATATCAGTAATAACACACGCATTGGACATTGGCTGCGAACTACAAAAAGCTGAGATGGCACTAAAACTAGGAATACAATACACGCAAGACAAACCGTTGCCATTGAAAACGCAATGATTTAAACATATTAACACTGTAATTTAGTCGTGGAAGAATCAACAAAGGAAAAAGTTTTGTCAAAAGAAGAAAAGGAAAAAATAACGTGATTGAATTTGGCAAAAATTGGAGCACTTGAAGTCAAAACGTTTGGAACCGGGCCAAACCGCACAAAAGTAATTCGTTTGCCTGGGCATGAGTTTGACATCGAACACTTCTTTCCACAGAACCACAAGCCAGTATTAACGATTAGTCGTGCGGTTTTTATACAAAGTAACATCGGAGATCGACCCGAATTTGTCAAAAAACGAAGTGGATCAACGCGAATGAATCTTGCATTACTATCTGAAATGAAACTAGCGGCGTACATAAATAGCTTGAATATTGAAGGCATAACGGCAGAACAACCACTAGCAGTCATTTATACAAAACAAAGAAAACACGCGGTATTTCGGAAAGTGAATGCAGGAGTAGAAAACTGGGATTCACATGGAGCCAAAGCACTTGAAATTAAACGAATTTTATCTGCGTACGGCATAACCCCCGTGGATTCACAGTGGTTTAGACACCCAAAAGGAGTAACGCTGTTTGACTTAGAGCGGTTTGAAGTGTCAGATGAACTAAGAAAAAAACTGAAGCTAAGATATAACCGCAATTAAGCATACTGATTAGTTTGTTTGTTTTTTTTTGGTTTAGCACTTTTTTATCCTTTAATCACACCTAATGGCACTAGCCGGCATACTACGTTTGATATTCCGGATTGTTTGACGCTTTCTATTACTTCGTCAATGTCTTTGTATGCTCCGCCGGCTTCTTCAGCTAAACTGCGTGGCGTTGGTGCACGAACTTGTATACCTGAATCTAGCATTTCTTTTTCTAGTTGTACGCCGTTGAATTCACGCATTGCTTGGTGGCGTGACATAACTCTACCAGCACCATGGCAAGAAGAGCCAAAAGTGCCTTTGCCTGTTTCGCTGCCGACTAGCACGTAAGAAGCAGTTGACATGCTGCCTGGAATTAACACTGGTTGACCAACTTTGCGATAAGCAGCTGGAACTTCTTTTCTTCCAGCCCAAAATGCGCGCGTTGCACCTTTTCTGTGAACACAAACCTTGCGGTTAACTCCATTCACTTCATGTTCTTCAAATTTTGCAATATTATGACACACGTCGTAAACAGTTCGCATGCCCATCGCCTCCCATTCACGGCCAAGTACTTGTTCAAAACTATCGCGAACCCACTGGCCAATACAATGACGGTTACCAAAAGCGAAATTAATAGCGCAGTTCATTGCACCAAAATAATCTTGCGCTTCTGGACTCTTAATCGGAGCACAACATAATTCAGGGTCAGGAAGAGTAATTCCATACTTCTTTGCCGCTTCAAGCATCACGCGGATATTATCTTCGCATACTTGGTGGCCAAATCCACGCGAGCCAGTGTGCAACATAACTGTAACTTGCCCTTCTTCAGTTATACCAAATGCCTTCGCTGCGTCTTCATTGTAAATTTTGTCAACTTTTTGAATCTCGGCAAAGTGATTCCCGCTTCCAAGCGTGCCAAACTGCGGCTTACCTCGCTTAATTGCCATTTGACTAACTTTAGAGTAAATTGCGCCGTCCTTTTGGCCATTTTCTTCACAGTGTTCAAGATCTTCTTCAATTCCAATTCCTTTTTCTTCAACAAAATAACGCGCACCACGAGTAACCGCTTGTTCAAACTCTTGGTCGTTTAACCGTAGTTTACTCTTGCTTCCAAC
>JAHFHN010000086.1 GCA_023246885.1 Microcaldota archaeon | reverse complement strand
TTTATCTATTAATATTTTATACTGTTTCAATTATAATTCGTTCTATTTCAACAACTGGAAATTGCTTAGTTTGTTCAAGCGCAAACCCTATTTTGTCCTTGCTGGTGCCATATAGTGTATATAGTTTTTGTCCTTTTTTCACTTTGTCGCCAGTTTTCACATGTATAACCATTCCAACTGTTTTGTTAGAGGGACAGCCTAATATGCGACAAACGCGAGAAATTGACTTGCTATCTATGTGTTGTACTTTGCCATCTGCTTCAGCAGCCACGTCGCTTGTGATTTTAGATATTTTGATATCTTTTTCAGTTATATCTGGGTTTCCACCTTGAGCCGCGACAATCTCTTTAAACTTCTGGTAAACTTTTCCACTAAGTATTTGATGCAATGCAATTCGGTAACCTTCTTCTTGAGTTGTGCCGCGTACCATTCTCAAAACTCGCCCGGCCATAAGGCAAGTTTTTTCGCAAAGTAACCCGTCGCTTCCTTTCAATACTTTTAGAACTTCCAGTGCCTCCAACCCGGGGCCAATAGCCATGCTAATTGGCTCACTCCCGTCAGTTATAAGCACTTCAACTTTCATTCCAAGTTTTGCACCAAGCGACTGAAAATCTTGAGCTAATTCACGCGCTTTGTCAACTTCAAGGATCTTTGCCCCTCTGCCAATTGGAATATCCAATAAAACATGAGTTGCCCCTTCACTTTTCTTTTTTGCTAGAATACTTGCTAATAAAAGCGACTTCGGATCCAAACGAAGCGGGTTACGGATTTTAATTAACTTGTCATCTGCAACGGCCATGTTAACTGCGCCGCCCCACACTAGGCACCCGTTAGTTTTCTTCACTACTTTTTTAATATCTTGAATAGAAAGCGAAACCGGGCAAAACACTTCCATTGTATCTGCGGTTCCAGAAGCGCTTGAAATTGCTCTAGTGCATGTTTTTGGAATTGTTATGCCGAGTGACGCAAGAAGCGGTACAAGCAAAATGCTCACGCGGTCGCCAGCAACTCCGCCAATTGAATGTTCGCTGACAATTATTTTACCTTTTTCAAACTCAAGCTTATCTCCGGTTTCATAAATTGCTTTTGTCAAAGCGGTTGTCTCTTCAGTGTTCATCTCATTAATGTAAACTCCGGTGATAAACGCAGCTAATTCGGCATTTGAAAGTTTTTCGTCCATCAAATCGTGAATAATGGCGCTGACCTCTCCATTCGCAAGAGTCTCTCCATCAAGTTTATTCCTAATGTAGTCGAGACTTTTTGGCCTTTGAGTTGGCTCAATAATTACTTTTTCTCCAGTCTTTACGCCAAGCGCCTGCCCCACTTCTGCCATTAACTCCACTTCGCCAGGCTTAACGTAATACCTTGAATAATTTACAATTGCAACGACCTCTTTGTTGCGATACTTTACCTTAACTCGGTCTAATAAACTCAAATCAAGTTGCTTTGCCTCTTCTTCACTTAACACAACTTCATTTTGGCCTGCTTCAATATCCAAAACCTTTGCAGTGAGATTCATTGTTTCAAAATTTCCCATGTGTATCATCCCCTTTTCAAGCCCTTGTTTAGGGATATTGACTTGCGCGTTTTTCTTTGCCTTCAACATAACCATTAATAATCTACCGTTAACTCAATACTATCTAGAAATTTATTTGTTCCCATCGGAGATTATTATGGATAAACAATACGAAGAACTGCTCACAAATAGAAACTACGTCATAGAAGAACCAGGCAAAGCGCTTTCAGAAGACGAAAAAGAAATCCTCGCCGTACTAGAAGCCAGCCAACCAAAAATTTACATTGTAGGCACCGGAGGCAGCGGCTGTAATACAGTAAACCGCATGGCTCAAATTGGAATCAAAGGTGCATACACTGTTGCCATGAATACAGATGCACAGCACTTACTTAGAATAAAAGCCGACAAACGCCTCTTGCTAGGCAAAAAGAAAACAAAAGGCCTTGGAGCAGGAAGCAACCCCGCAATTGGAGAAGCAGCTGCACAAGAATCACAAGAAGAAATAAAACAAATCCTAGCAAATGCCGATTTAGTATTCATAACTGGAGGAATGGGCGGAGGAACCGGAACTGGCTCAGCCCACGTGATTTCCAAAATAGCAAAAGACATAGGCGCAGTTGCAATTGGAGTTGTCACACTCCCATTTTATTCTGAAGGGCCACGCAGAATGCAAAACGCAGCAGATGGCTTAGGAAAATTACAACGCAACGCCGACACCGTAATTTCAATCCCAAACGACAAATTACTTCAATTCGTTCCAGATTTACCACTTAACGCTGCATTCAAAGTAGCAGATAGCATTTTAGTAAATTCAGTAAAAGGAATAACTGAATTAATCACTAAACCAGGTTTAGTGAACCTAGACTTTGCAGATATGCGCACAATCCTTGAACACGGCGGAGACGCTGTAATTGGACTTGGAGAAGTGAACAACGACGAAACAAAAGACCGCTTGTTAATCGCAGCTGAAAAAGCACTAACCTCTCCATTACTTGATATTGACGTAAGAACCGCAGACCGCGCATTAGTGAACATCACTGGCGGGTCAAGCATGACTCTAGGCGAAGCAGAAGCAGCTGTTAATGCAATTGCCTCGAGAGTTTCCAAAGACGCCCACATAATTTGGGGCGCAACAATTGACGACACAATGGAAAAAGGCGGAGTACGCATATTGGCCGTACTCGCTGGAATAAAGCACAAGAGCGAACCAGGCCAACAAACAGAGGCAAATATAGATTTAGATTTCGTGTGATAATGATTACAATGAACGTATTACAACCTGTATTTGACTTCGTTGAACAAAGTAAACGCGTAGTCAACGTGACTCACAAGCCAAAAGACGAAGAGTTCAGACAAATGACGCTCATCACTGGCCTCGGGCTAGCAGTAATTGGAATAATTGGATTCATAATTTCCATGGTGGTACATTTCCTCAAATAAACGCCAAGCCATTTTTTTATATTTTTTCTACTAAAAAAAATCGAAATTGCAAAAACGTGAAATAAAAATGTTATATACCTATCGAGTAACCGCCGGACAAGAAACCATAGTTTCAGACTTACTTCAGAAAAAAGTTGAAAAAACCGGCGCGCCAATAAAAGCAATCATAGTTGCACCACGCTTACGTGGCTACGTACTAGTAGAAGCCCCCGATGACATAACTGCCAAGTCAATTATCGCAAATGTCCCGCACATTAAAGGCGCATTACACAAAGCAATGGTGATCGGTGACATTGCAGAATTACTTGAAAGCAAACCGCAAGAAATTATACTTAACAAAGGCGATTTAGTTGAAATCATAGCCGGCGCATTCAAAGGCGAAAAAGCCAAAGTCGTACGCCTAGACCAAGAAGACGCAACAGTTGAACTAATCGAAGTGGCAGTACCGATTCCAGTAACCATCAAAGTAAACACTTTGAAACTAATACCAAAGTAAACTCAAGTGCGTTTCAGGTATTTTTGGCTCTCCTGCGAAATCATTATTAATTGTCAATTTCCTACTTACCTAGCTTCTGAGTCTAAAAAAAATATACGCGTTTAATCTGGAGATGAAATTTACATGACTAACAAAATGACCATCCCTGCAATGGTAGAGGCAGGCAAAGCAAGCATGGGTCCACCATTGGGACCTGCACTCGGACCATCTGGAGTAAACCCTGGCCAAGTGATTGCAGCAATCAACGAAAAAACAAAAGCATTCACTGGAATGACTGTGCCAATCAAAGTCGTTATTGACAAAGATTCCAAAACATTTGAAATCGAAGTAGGCACCCCGCCAACTTCAAGCTTGATAAAAGGCGAACTCGGTTTAAAAGAACCAGTTAAAGAAGAAGCTGGAGTAAAAGGCAAAAAAACAATCGGTAACTTGACTTTTGACCAAGTAGTTAAAGTTGCACAAATGAAACGCGATTCCACACTTGGAAAAACACTCAAAGCAGGAGCAATGGAAGTAATGGGTACCTG
>JAHFHN010000085.1 GCA_023246885.1 Microcaldota archaeon | reverse complement strand
GTGAACAAACGTCGCATGACCAAACATTGGGAGTTGGTAAACCAGCTAGTACTCCTTGCTGGTAAGTTTGGCCACCGTAGCCATATGCACCTTGCGAGTATGCACCGCCGTAAGTTATTCTTAATCCATCTAAACTGCAAGTTGGGTCTGAGGATAAACGTAACGGAATCGTTGCTGCATCTGACATGTATGGCGGGCGAGGTATGAGTGTAATTGAAGGCGGTAAAGGCGCGGAATTTGCTCCAGTTGCCACTTGACTTTGGCAATTTGGGCAATTTACATCAACTAGAATTGGCATTTCTGAGACATCGCGAACTGTTCCAATTCTTGCATTGAATGAAGCAATACAATTTGTTTTTGACGTTACATTGTCAAGTATTTTTAATGAAAGTGTTGATTCGCTGTTTGGTTCAATTGTTGTTGAAGTTGGGAATATCTTTAGTGGCACTGGATCGCCACCGCAGTTTATTGTGGAGCCAACTTTTACTGGTTCGTTTAACCCATTTGAAAGTGTAACGTGTTGTGCTTGTGGTTCAAGAGAAGAGCCAGTGAATTCAAGTGTGTCGGGAGTGATTGTTAAAAAGTTTTTAGGTACAACAGTAACTGCACAGCTTTCAAATGGTGCAAAGTCCGGGTGTTCAACTCTTACTCCAATTTCGCCTATTCCGCTTGGGGAAACATCTATTCTGTAGCGACCGTTTAACCCGTTGTTAGTTGTTGCGTCGCCAAGTACTTGTTCTGGTTCACTTCCTGAAAATGGTGCGCCGCTGCATTCGTATGTGCTTATTGAAGCGTCAGTTACGAAGTTGCCTACTTTGTCTCGGACAAGGATAGTTATTTTGCCGGGTTGCAATGCGTTGATTTGTGATGGCGCGGTTGTAACGGTAAATGCGTTTGTCCCGCTAATTGAAAGTGTTAATGGAATTTGGTAGACTTTGTCTCCGCTGTGTAAAATGATTGTAAATAGCGTGCTTTGGCTGGTTCTTAGAGGTAATAGAGTCAAGGAGAGTTTAGCTTTTTTGTTTGGTAACACTGAAAATGGTAAGCTGAATACTTTGCCGCTTGTTGCGGGAGGTACGGTCGTTTCACTTGTTGTTTCTCCGATAAATGAGATTTTTTGTGATTGACCAAGCACTTGTTTAAAGTTTTTCACTGTGAAGTCGTTTGTTGAAATTGCAATTGAGTCAATTGAAAATCCAGAGAGGATTTCAAATTCTGCGTTTAATTCTTTTGCTATTTGTGGTTGGAATGTTGAAGGTGTGCCACGGCTAGTTGAATCGAACAACGACATTTTCCAGCAGTAATCTGCTTCGTTACTGCAAGTTAGTGCTTGTTGTGAAACTGGGATTGTTTGCGAAACAAGTCTCATGTTGCAAGTATCTGATTGTGAGAGTGTTTGTCCAGCGTCTAGTTTTTCGCGCAGTATTTGTAGTAATTCAGTATCGCTTGGGTACAATAGCGGTCGGTTTTCTTTGAATGCAAATGCTTTGTAGAAGAGATTGACATTTGTTCCGGGTGCTGCTGTTTTAGCTATTTTAATGTTTATTGAAAATTCTTTTGTGCCAGTAAAGCCTCGCGGGAATGAATAGTGGAGCCACTTCTTGTCTGTGTTTGGTGAAGGTTGACCGTCGTAACAAGTTTCATTTGCAGGTAATTGCGAGTCACCTTGTACTAATGGTGAGCTGCTTGTGTCAAAAGAGGTGATTGCCGCTATGCTTGTGCTGGTGTCTTGTTCGTCGCCAGCTTGGAAGTAGAAGCCAGCATTTTCAATGTTTTGTGGCATGTTTACTGCAAATTTAGCAGCATAGGTTTCTCCATTTTGTACTTCGCGAATTTTTGTATTGCGGGAGTCAAATAAGCCCAGGTAAGAGACAGTTACACCTTGTGCAAGTGAAAGCGGGAACATAGATAGGGTTAAGTTTGCGAGTTCAGCTGGACCATATTTCTTTGTCGTTGTGGCATAAGCCAAGTAGCCAGGTGCAGTTGCATGTAGTGTGAATTCTTTGTTTGCAGCAACTGGTAAAACGCAAGTTCCATTTTGAACTGTGCAGCTTACAACTGGCAGGCCGCCAACAAATACATCTATTGCTCCATTTGGAACAAATTGATTAGTTGACAAATCATTGAGGAAAATAGTCAGATTTGCAGGTTGTTCAAGTAAATCTATTGATAGTGGAATTGGCGTAGATGAAACATCAACCAAGTCGCTTTGTCCAAAAGCTGATGCTTTAGAGGCCTTTGCGTAGACTTTGTAAGCACCGACGCCAGCTGCTGTTGCAGATCCCGTTGGGGCTAATGTTGTTGGTATTGTTGCGTTTACAAACCCTTCTGCGCTTGCGGTTAGTGGAGGTATGCCAAGAAAGAATCCGCCTGATCTAAATAAGCTAACAACTGCATTTGAAGCTGGGAATCCATCTTGTTTAACGTTTATTGTTACTTGCACTGAATTTCCAGTTGCAGTTTTAATTAATGAAATTGTTTTAACGTCTCCTGCCTGCAAGTCAGAGATGAAGCCAGGCAAATAGCCATCAGCATAAGCAGTTGCGTATACACTTTTACCTTGCACTAAACTAGTTGTGAACTCGCCATTTGCAGCGGTTTCTCCATTTTCAAGTAGCGAGTTCGCTGCAGCGTCGAATAACCTTACTTCAGCATCTATAGGCTCACGGTCTTCGCTTAGCACAGTTAATGTAATTGTAGACTCCGGAGTTGCGCGAGTTGTTAACTTAATTGTCACATTATTGCTAGTTGCTGAAGGGACAAACTCTTTGCTCCCATCTGCATAGCGAGGGTGAGTTACGCGTACAGTGTAGCTTTTGCCGTATGAAACGTTTTGAAAACGAACTGAGCCGTCTGAAGTGGTTGCCTCTGTTTTCACAACTGCTTCAGTTATAATGTCAATTAATGAGACCCTTGCCCCTTGTACGCCAGTTGAACCAGTTAGTACAAAAATCGAAACATCTCCAGACGAAGTAGGCGCAGCTACTTGTGGCGAAACTGTGATTGTTATAGGAGTATCTGATTCAAGTTGGCCTTGAGTTACTGGCTCTTGGGTTGATTGGAACCCAGGCGCAGATACGCTTACAGTGCCTTGTGAGAGTTTTGACTCTTCTATTGTAATTAATGCAGTTCCACTTGCGTCAGTTTGTTTTTGAGTTGAAAAATCTCCGTTAGCGAATGCGATTTGTACAAAAGCACCGTTTATCGGTTCGCTGCTTTGATCCAATATTTTTATTGAAACATCTTTCGTGGGGGGAGATAATGATTGTAGGGAAATAAACGGCGAAGTGCGGGAAGCTAAGTCCGCAACGCTTCTAGTAGTGGGTGAAAATCCAGGTGCGGATATTCTTATTTGTGCATTTGAGGGCACGCCTTTTAAGCTAACTGTTCCGCTTGCGCTGCTTGTTTGGGAAAGAGAAGATACTGACTGGTTGTTAACTAATACGTCAACAGCTGCACTTGAAACTGGTAAACCTCGGCTGTCTTTTATAGTGAATGAAATGTCTTTTTTTTCAACAGCTAAATCTGGAACAAGTAAATAAGCGAGGCCTGCAACTAGCAGGATTATAATAAGTGGGACAACGAGGTGCGGCAGCGGCACTCCTTTTTCGCGAAGTGACTCAACAAATTCGAGGTATTTTTCTTTTATTTTTTGTAAGGGAGTTTTTTCCTCTTCAGCCATTTAAAAGCACATCACTTGAACAAACACTTAGACAAACGCTTGAACGTCTGTAAACTTGCTAGTATAGTTGTCACTTTGTTTATTTAAAAACTATTGTGAATACAGCACAAGATATTAAGGAGATTCATATTTCAAAATCGCTGTTGAACAAAACGCATTGTCTGTATTTGGGTTAACGCGAAAAGTTGGGTTACGATCAAGTAGTTTCATGTGAATGCGCAATTGTGCGTCTGGCCCAAAGTAAGGATAAAATTCAGGGGTTGCGAGGAAAATATTAGCAGATTGGCTGACAGTGTTTTCAATCTCTGTTCTTGCAGC
>JAHFHN010000084.1 GCA_023246885.1 Microcaldota archaeon | reverse complement strand
CATTAAATCCATTCATGAAGTTGAACATAACGGAAGTAAATATACGGTTGCTAAGACAAACCACGGGCATTTAGTATTATTTCCGCATGCTAAGAAAGTAAGCGTGCATGATGTAGTTGAGATGATAAATTCGCAAAATGCAGATAGTCATGCAATGGAACAAAAAAGTAGAATAGATGTCACTGCAACTAGCGATGGTTTAACAAATAATCGCAGAGCTTTTCACCGCACTTCTGGGCCTTTTGAAATAACTTCTAGCACAAGAAAGGCACCTTTGCGTGTCATGCGCAGAGTTGTAAAATATCCTGGATTTACTTCACCATTGGAAGAAGCTATGATACTGCATGAAAACGCGCGTTTAGGTTGGCGTGTAGAGCGCCCAATTGCAGTTTTTATTAGCAAGGCATTATCCGCTTTTCCAGATCAATTATTTACAACTCACGTTCTTGCAAAACACCAAATTGATTCACTCAAACCAAACGCGCCTTATTTTTTAGAGCAAGTCCGCTACAATAGCACTTCACGCAAAAGCAGACGATGGGGGGTATTTATCGACGCAGAAGTTGCAAAAAAAGAGTTTAAAAAAATGCGACCAGCAGTGCGTGCAAGAGTTAAGCCAGAAAAAATAGCGTTTTTCAACACGGTTTTAGCACAAGCAGCTGCCTTGAAAAAGAAAGTCAAAAAAGTATAAGTGAATTTTCTAGTTTAACTTTCATCGTGTTTTTTGCTTGGCTAGTTAGTTTACATGAATAGCTTTACGTATTCTTTAGTTGAACTTAGAAATTTTTCTGGATTTTCTTTAAGTTCGTTTATCAGCTCTTTTTTGGAAAACCACTTGACTCGTTCAACTTCGCTTTTTTGAATTTTAAATGATTCTGCTGACTTGTCAACAGTTGCAAAAAACCATTGTACAAAATAGTGATATTTTGCTTTTCTTTCAAGTTTTGGGCCAAGTTTCAACTTTATTCCGGTTAATCCAATCTCTTCTTCAATTTCCTTTACTATATTTTGTTTATAAGTTTCCCCTTCTTCCACTGTTCCAGCAACAGCAGGACCCCACTTGCCTGGATCATGAGACTTAGAAAACGCGCGCTGAGCTAATAGCGTTTCTCCTTTTGAATTAGTTAACCACAATGCAGAAACGCGGTAGATGTCAGTTGAAAGCAAATCTTCGTCAAACTTATAATCGATGATTTCATCGTTTTGGTTTACAACAGTTAAGCGTCTTTTTTTGTCCATGAATGAATTAAATACCTAGACGTAATAAAAAGTATTGTGTATAGATAGACATGAAGACTATTTTTGAAATCGAATTTAAAGATGCTAAAGAAGCGAAGCAAGCGGCTGAAATATTAAAGAAAACAAAATCTGATGAAGATAACTTGCGCGCTAAAATAAGCATAGTAGTAAAAAACGAAAAGTTAATTGCAACAGTTATTGCCAGTGATTTCACAGCATTGCGTGCAATGTCTACTACTTTATTGAGAGACTTGAAAGTAATTATCGATGGGTTTAAAGTGGTTGACCAAAAATAAATGGGCATAATAAGTGTTCGAAATAAAAGTAGACAGTATTCAGTTCAACTTGAGATACATTCACAACACCGTGTCGAGCTTCCAATTGAAAAACTACACGCCGTATTTCTAGAGACAACTGGAGTTCATGGAAATAACGCTAGAGAAGTTGCTATAAACCTGCAGAAGTGGGGCGGATCAACAGGTGAAATAATTGAAAGAGCTAAAGCAAGCGGCACTGAAATTTGGTTTGGGGATGTTGAACGAAATCTAATTGAAAGAATAACTTCGGGATTGCTAATAGCTGTGCCGCTAGTACCGGTTTTTGTTCAAGCGGTTAGAACAACAACAAAAGCATCTAGAAGAGATTTTTTAAAACTAGGGGCAGTTACCGCGATTGGCCTTGCAGCTCCCAGTATTCCGCTCTTTGCAGGCAATAATTTAGCAGAACCCGGAGATGCTAACAATAGAACTGCATCTAGAGCCATAGTTGAAACGTATGGAAAACTAGATCCAACTGCGTTTGTTCGCAATGCAATAATTGCTGATAAAGTCAAAGCACTTGCTGAAAGGACTGGGCATACAAAAATAGGATTACAGCTCGGAAGTCTCCATGCAGGAATAACGGACTTACTTAAAGCAGATAAGGCACTGACTGAAGAACAACGTTCAAAAATCGCGGCACGTGGCTCAAATGCGTTGAAAATGTTTCGCTGCAAGTATAATAAAAAAACTGAAGAGTGGCAAGTGCAAGAACATTCACTGTAGTTAATGAATTAAATATCAACTAGCACGCGTATTGTCCAGATGTTGCCTTCTTTTTTCACTGAACACTCGTGGTGCGTTACTGCTTTTACAACTGTGCCGCCAAGTTCTGGCTCCATTTCGCTGCCAATTGCATAGCCTTTTAGCACGTAACTTCCGTCAACTTGTTTTAAAGAAGTGACTTTGAAGTTTTTGAAAAATAATTCGCGTGAATCGCTTTCAGCAATTAAATCACCAAGCGTAAATACAATGAGTTCTTCAAGCGTATCTGCATCTTCTTCTATTTCAACTCGTTCTGTCTTGTTGTCATCCATATTTAGTTTAGTTGTATCGCACATTGTGTCAAACATTGCTTGCGCTGCGTTTTCAAACGCTTCTTCAAGTTTAAAACCATAAGCTTCAAACAACACGTCGACCTTGTGGTCAAGGTACTTGTACTTTTCCATAGTAAAGGTTTTAAGCATTCAAGGAATTAAATGTCTTGTTATCATGCATTTTCGCCAGTGCATTAAAAAAACTATTTAAAACTAAAGATATAAACAAAAGAATAACAAAAAAGTAGCAAAAAAACAAGATAAATAAAGCGCTAGAAAAATAAATGTTGAGGTATTGATTTAACTATGATTCCAAATATGAACCCAGGCCAAATGAAAAAACTAATGCAACAAATGGGCATTAAGAACACTGAAGTTCCAGCAACTCGAGTAGTAATTGAAAGCAGTGAAGGCAACTTAATTGTTGAAAACCCTTCAGTTACAATGATTGAAATGGGCGGGCAAAAAACGCTTCAAATTATGGGCGATATTCACGAAGAAAAAGTTGGCGAAAATAATAAAAAAGCCCACAAGCAAGAAGGCGAACAAAGCGACGTTGAACTAGTTATGGAAAAAGCAAGGTGCAGTAAAGAAGATGCTGAAAAGGCGCTAAAACAAAGCAACGGCGACATTGTTGAAGCAATTATGCTCGCTGAAAAAGAGTAACACAACTACGCGCTATTTTTTAGTTAAATAGTGGCAAAGCGTTTATTATTATTAGCAATAAAATGAAGCCAGCTAATGCATTTGTTGTTAAATTAGCTAGTTTTTCATTATGTTTAAACAATTGCTTGAATTCATCACGAATTAAGTGGTGGCCGTCAGTTACAAATAACGGCAGCAAGTTAATCGTTGCAAGTGCTAAGCTGAGAAGCACAGCCCATTTTAACACTTCTTCAAAAAAAGTGGAAATAGAATACTGAAGTGAATTAACCGGCGATACATAGGGGGCTATTTGAACTCCGAGTTTACCTTGGTCATCTAGTTTTAAGTCAACCGTTTTGCCACTAGCAAGTGAGAGTGAAACTGCGCCGCCTGGGCCTAGTTTTTTCAACGTATCAACTAGTGGTTGAACTGAAGTGATTGAAACTCCGTTTATGCCTGTTACTACATCGCCGCTTGAAAGTGTGGTTAAAGCAGCTGGAGAATTTGAAGTGATGCTGGTTATCGAAACTCCATTGGTTAAACTAGCAGTAAATGCACCAACTAACAGGAAAAATGGTAGCAAGGCAAGAACAGTGTAAAAGTTAGATGCACTTCCGGCTACTAAGATTCTTCGCCTGCCGTGCAAGTTGTGTTTTGAAAATTGTTTTTCATCTGGTTCAACAAACGCACCAATTGGTAAAAATCCAAGTAACAATGCACCTGAGTTTTTTACTTTTAATTTTTCGATATAAAACAATACACCGTGGCTAGTTTCGTGTATAACCGCG
>JAHFHN010000002.1:12575-16917 GCA_023246885.1 Microcaldota archaeon | reverse complement strand
TGCCGCTAAAATAATTCCTGCAGTAAATTTATTCATTTTTTTACACCACCTTTTTTAATTCCACTTTTAACTACTTTTCCGTCGCTCAACAAAAAATGCCTATTACCGTGCCTTGCAATTTTTTCGTCGTGCGTAATAAGTACAATAGTTTTACCTTGTCGATTCAAAACAAGAAGCAAGTTTAAGACATCTGCCCCACTTTTTGAATCTAAGTTGCCCGTTGGCTCATCTGCCAATATAACCTCCGGATCATTTGAAAGCGCGCGACCAACTGCAACCCGCTGCATCTGCCCACCGCTTAACTCATTCGGATAATTATACAACTTATCGCTTAGCCCAACTTTTACTAACAAATCTTTAGCTTGCTTAACCGCAAATTCACGTGACTTTCCAGCGATCTCAATTGGAAGCGCAACGTTATCAAGCGCATTAAGAGTTGGAACAAGGTTAAACTGCTGAAAAATAAACCCAATTTTTTGATTCCTAATCCGAGACAAACCATCCCTACTAAGCTGCGAAATATCCCGGCCATCGATACGTACATTGCCTTTTGTTGGCGTGTCAAGACAACCGATTAAAGTCATCAATGTGCTTTTACCGCTGCCGGAAGGCCCTGTGATAACTGCAAAGTCACCTTTGTCAATAGATAAATTAACGCCACTTACTGCTTCAAATGGCACGCTACCGCGTCGGTAGATCTTGTAAACTTCCCGTAGCTCAATCATCTTTCATCAATTCCCGCAATTCGCGACTAGCGTGTGATATGATTAATCGCATTTTATTGCGCTTTTTTTCATATACTTTAGAAGAATAAAGGGCAAAAACTGCTTCTTTGAATTCGCCTAAAGCGTCCATATCCCTAAAAATGTTTATTTTATGTGACTGCATCTTTTTTACAACGGAATAAAACCGTTGCAATTCACGCTTGTCACTGATTGGTGCAAATTGCTTTATCATGGACGCCATAAACGCACCATGCTTCTCCTCTAAACTAGCAAGAAAATGTGTCCCTTTGGAAGTTATTGAATATACCTTTTTCCGGCCAGATGTTTTGACTAAAACGAATCCCTTCTTTTCCAGATCATGGAGTAACGGGTACATATAACCTGGTGACGGACGAGAAGAAAAACCAGCTAAGTAGGTTATCAACTCATAACCGGACAAGCTACGCTTAGACAATTCTTTTAAAACAGCTAACTTAACCCTCGCTTTAAACACTATCGCCCACCGATATATCACCAGGCGATAAAAGCTTTAAAAATATAATAGTGAAAAACATACGAAAGATGCGTAAGCAATTTAAACCAAGTAAACGTTTATGTTTTAGAAATGAAAAATATTTTCACTATTGCAATTCTATTCACGGCGCTACTATTCGCCGGGTGTATCCAAACAGAACAACCTATAACTGGCGAGCAACAAGGAAGCTTAACAACGCCAGGGCAACCTGACGCCAGCACCGGACAAACTGCGTTTTCACTCACTAGCTCTGCTTTTGCAAATAACGGCATAATCCCAGATAAGTACAGCTGCAACGGCGCAGGTACAAATCCTCCGCTTCAGTTCAACGGAGTGCCACAAGGTACCCGAAGCTTGGCACTTGTAATGGATGATCTAGATACAATTCCAATAATGGGCGTTATTTTCACACACTGGGTTATTTTCAACATTCAACCAAGTGCCACTGAAATACCAGACGGTAGCCCCATTGGAGTAGTTGGCGTAAACGGCCCAGGTCAAAACCGCTACGAAGGCGTCTGCCCACCACCAGGCGAAACACACACTTATTCATTTAAACTATACGCACTAGACAGTGAACTCAACTTGCAAGAAAGCGCTACCAAAGAACAGCTCGAAACCGCAATGCAAGGACACATCTTAGCACAAACTGAACTAAAAGGAAAATACACACAAGCGGGTTAACTTAGTATGAAAGAAGCAATACCAGATCTAAAAGTAAACTATGACGATTACTATAAATTTTGTGTTTCGCTAGGAATTTTTGTAATTGTAATATGTTTAGTTTTAATAACCATAATATTCGCATTTTCGTCAAACCCAACCAATACGGGGGCGTTACTAGGTGGATTAACCATAATAATAGTTATAAGTGTGATTTTAGTAGCAATATCCGCATTTAGATGGCACGAGAATCAGATTCAGTTGGACAAAAAACTTAGACTTGAAGTAGATCTTTTAAACTTAAAAACATTTAGAGAGCTCAGTGAAGTCGCTAAAGAAGTTGATTTACCTTTTGGAGATCATTTAACGACTGCTATAACTGGCGGCAACTTTGAAAAAAGACTTGCCAAAGCAAAAGAACTTGCTAGCACATATAAATAATTTAGATTATTCTCTTTTTGTATTCAGCACTTAATATACACAATATAAAATTGAACTATTAGCTACTTATCAGTTATAAAAGGAGAATAAGTCAAAAAAATATTAGTGCTTCGACAATTCTTTAAGTGAAGCTAGGTTTTCCTTGATTATTGTTCTAACTAGTGCGAGAAATTCAGGAGTCACTTTTTGAGTCTTTTTTTCTACCATATAAAACCACTTTGCTTATAATTTAAAGCTAAGACGTCTTTTTTACCCTTTCTTTTAACCACTTTGCAATAGAAGTAAGGGATTCCTTTCCCTGCGCTACCTGCAATACAAAATTTACTAGCTCTTTCTGATCCTTTTCCTCAAAAAACAAGCCGTTTAAACGAAGAAAAATAAAAGTCGTAGTTTCAGCAGTTCGCTTATTTCCCTCTATGAAAATGTGCCCCTTGTTAGCTAGATAATCTAGAATAAAAGCCGCCTTAAGTATAAGGGCATCTTCACTATTTTCGTACTTTAAACACATGCCTTCAACTAAATGAGTCAAATTAGCTTCATTCATAACTCCGTGAGGATCGACGGATATCTTCACAACTTCTTGGTTAATGGCAATTATTTCTTCTTTAGTCAAGTAGTTTAACATATTATAATGCAACAAATTGCAAGCTCAAAAATGTTTGCTTAAATTTTCAGCACTCAAGATCTTCGTCATCGAAGTAAACTGCGTGCAATGTAATTGCAACAACCAGTAACTTCTAAGCACTCATAAGTGTCATCATCGACACTTACTTGAACATTTGCTTTTTATAAGAATGCCAGTAGAAAGATGCCGAGCAAAAGAATGAACAAAAGCGCTGCAATTTCAGTTACATAATATGAAAGAACTGCAAGCACTAATGGAATTGCAAGTAATAATTGTGGTTGAATTGCAACTCGTTGACTGATTGAGGGAATAAAGTAGCCAAACAAAGCGCCGATAAAAACCATTGCCATTGCAAATGCAACAAAACTACGCAGTGTTTTACCCAATTGGTCAAGAACGCGTTGTAATAGATTATGTAAGAAACCAGTCACTCCACTTGACTTGTGTGAACTTGCTTTAGCCGGCGCAGCATCATGATGACCGTGCCCATGCGCACCATGCGCGTCTTCGCTTTTAGTTTCGTGTTTTTCACTCATTGTTTTAGAAACTCACCTAGTTATGTTGAAAGATTTAACTTCTTCGTATAATTTATTAGCAGTTTTGTCTTTTTCAAAATGAGTTCGAATTGGCGCAATTAACTTATCTAAGTAAATAGCCGCAGTGTTTTTCAAATCCATCGGATGCAATTTACCAGCTACAAAATCCACTTCCAGTTCAATGTAAGAAGTATAAGTGACGGTCCCGCCAAATTTAATTGGCCGTTCAATTGTCACTTCGTTAAACGCGCGAAAAACAATTTCTTTCATGTATTCAAGAATAGGGTTACCTTGCACAATTTTAGCAGGACAATAAGCTCCACCGAGTTTTTTCTTAATCTCTTCAGCTGAATCATGCACAAAAATACAAGAATTTGGTTTTGATTTACTCATTTTAGCATTTATTTCCGCGTCAATGCTAGCCTCATCACTTGCAGACGCACTTGTAATCCCATCTAGCCCCAAAAGCATTCGGTGGTGCAATGCAACTGGTTTCTTCCATTTTAATTTATCTGCAACTTCACGTGCTAACATATTCGCTTTACGTTGATCTAAACCCAACTGACAAATATCAACATCAAGTTGAAAAACATCAGCTACTTGCATAGACGGGTAAAAGAGTTGGGCAACGTGGCTAGTTTCTTCACCTCTACCGGCGATTTGTAGTGCGCGTTTAGTTCGGTTTTCAGTGTGGTGTTTTGCAACTAACAAAACTTTTTTCCAGTATTCACCGTCATCAAAATGATCTTTATGCCACACAACTTCAATTTTTTTTAAATCAAGTCCAGCGGCTTTCCAAACTTCCAAAAAGTATTTGCTAACAACCCTAATATTGTCA
>JAHFHN010000002.1:6428-12565 GCA_023246885.1 Microcaldota archaeon | reverse complement strand
GAATTTTACATTTGCTTTTAATAAATCTTTCAAAAGCAGTGGGCGATAAACTCCCACGGGCAAATGCGCAAGGCCAGAGGGTTCAAAACCATCGTACGCAATAGGCTTGCTTTTTGTTTCAAGTAAACTGCGCAACTCGGCTTCAGTGACGATTTCTTGGCTAATTCCTTTTAATAATTGTAAACGATTTTCTAAATCCATGCAAGTTTTAGCACTTCCGAGTATAAAATCTCATACGGGCAAACAAGAATATTCGATATTTAATTCACTAGTAGCTTTTCCATTATAATGATTGGTTTTCCATCTAAAACTTTGTCACTTTTACCTTTTGATGTAAAACCAAGAGAATTGTAAAGAGATATAGCAGGGGCATTTTCTTCTGAAACAAGAAGAAAAACCGAAATACAGCCGTACTTAATTGCTTCTGCGATTATAGTTTCTGCTAGTTTACGAGCAACTCCCTTGCGACGGTGTTCTTCAAGAACCGCTATTCCCATTAACTTGCAATGATTGTCTTTTAATTCAAAATCTGCAAACCCAATTATTCCACGATTGAATTCTGCAACTAAATATTTTACATTTGTACTTTCTAACCGGCGTTTTATTTCGTCAGTTGAAAAATCTACGTATGGAAAAAAGCGTTTTGTCAAAAGTGTTAAAGTATATAAATTAAGTTTGCTCGCTGGCCGAATAATTACTTGGCGATTGTCCGCATTTGAATTAAATGACATCTGCGTGGCTTTGTCAATGAATTGGGATTCCATCATTCCAATCAGAATAAAACACCTCTAAAAACCTAGCGGCTACTGCACTACTACGTAGCTTGACGCTTGCTTCTCGGTTTAAATTAAACGAATGGAAAGTCCAATTGTTGCTTCCGACAAAGACAACTTCTTTGTCAATAACAAGGAATTTAGAATGCACAAGTGAAAAACGTTTTGGGCTTAGCATAACTTGTACTCCTTTTGCTAAAAGTGCTTTTGCCATTGGCACATTAGAAGAAATTGAAGAATCAAGAATAACTTTTACATCAACGCCACGTTCATGTGCAGCTATTAGTTCGTCACGCAATATCGTGGAAGAAAAAGTGTATACTTCAAGTTCAAGTGAACTATGGCTACTTTGGACTAAATTTACAATAACATCTTGGTTACCTGGAGAAAAAACAGGTTCAACGTCAGCTACACCAACTTGCACTGGCGGAACAAAAAAACTAGTATAAATTGGGGTGGTTAACGCAAGGGAAAAACCCAGTGCGATTCCAATTAATAAAACGACGAAATTTTGCTTCATTTTTTATGGTCTTCTATCATTTTACCATAATCTATATTCTTTATCTTTTCCCTTTTTTTATACATATAAACAGAAAAAACCGCAAAAGCAAATATCACTAATAAGACGTGTTCCCACGAAAAATTAAAGTTGTATCCAAGTAAACGCCCGGTTACTAACGTCGGAGCAACTGGTTTTACCCCATTTGCTTGCAATTCTAAAGCATCAAGTTGCTTTGTAGAACGGTCAACTGATTGAGATGCGTTTTCAAAATTATGCAATCCAGCTTGAGTTATAGTTTCTTTTAACAATTGTTCAACATAAGATATATTTTTTGTAAACTCGTCGTTTGACCCGCCAATGCGTTTCTTTAACTCGTCTATGCGAGCAGTAAGCGCGTTAACAGTAAGCGAAACATTTTGAAATTGTTGTTCGAGTGAGTCAAAAGCAATGGGCTGTAAGCTTGCGTTGACAATTACCTTGTCTGAATAAGGATAACCCGTTTGAGGCGCATTAAACTTTACAACAAAAGATTTTGTCATAATTGATGGCAAAGAACACGAATTGTTTACCACTATGCAAGTTAAAGAAAAGCGAACAACTTTAGTTAATTCACCGCTTTTATCATCGCTGAATACAAAAGAAGAATTTTCGCCCAATAAAGTGGAGATTTTGACAAATGCAGTTACATTAGAACTAACTGAAGATAAGTCGCTAATTCCCGAAGGCGGAAGGGCAAAAGAAATTGATATATTTCGCTCATACTGATAACCTGGAAGCACCTTGTCAAAGTTAAGGTCACCGTCGATTGAAATAAGCGAAGTGGTCAAAGAAGCAGCTACGTCTGTTGTTTTAACATCTTGAAACTCAGCATTAGCTAAATTTCCAAACATAACTACCAGTACTCCAATGAAAAGTAGGTAAATGACAAATTCCCTCAACTGGACGTGCGAAATAGACATAATTAATAGAAAAAGCAATTTAGTATAAAAGCTTATAGCAATTTCATAAAAAATTTAGATAAGCGTCAATAAACTTGGCCCATAAATGAGGTTAAGCGGCTTTGCGTTGCTGCTGAGGCACTTTACGCCTAATAATTGAGCCAAGTTTAACTGCACCTTCAAAACGCGCAGCAGGCGCGCCAGTTCTTAATTGAAGCACCCTACCAGCGCCAACTAAAGGCACCCTATGCGGCGAAGTAAGTTGAAATTGAGTTGTAAACCGCTTTACAGCTGAACCGCGTAATCTATGTTGTTCTGCTAACCGTGCTTTAAGTTTTTCAGCAACTCTTGCTGGTTCTGGACTAGGGACAAATTTAGCTTCTGATAGTTGACCGGCTCTACCTCTTGCATTAACACCAGCGCCGCGATTACGTACGCTGTTAATTGCAACTAATTTAATAAAATGATGAGCTGCCGACTGCCACTGAGTAGCACGACCTATTTCGCTTAACTGCATAGGGGTGGTTATAGCTCCACCAATAACGGGTAAAAAACCTAACCAAAGCGAAGGATTTTCTGCAGCTATTTGAGCTGGAGTTTTCCTAACTTGTTTAACTCCTGGAAATAATTGACCCATGAATATGTTAGTGATATTTCTACGCTTATAAATCTATTTGGCGTATATAGCTTATAGGTTAAAGGCAAAAAAATAATTCATGAAATTTTCCAAAGTTTGTGCGGTATTTGATGCAATGGAAGCTACTAGTTCACGCTTAGCTTTAGCTGATTTACTTGCGAAGTTATTTGAAGAAACTGACAAAAACGAGATTAAGAAATTAGTGTATCTTTGTCAAGGAGTTGTTTTACCCCCACACAGCGGCATTGATTTGGGAATGGGAGAAAAGTACGCTGAACAAGCGATTTCAATTGCTTCAGGCGCAAAAGTTGAAGAAGTTGAAAAACTGTACAGAAAAACAGGGGATTTAGGCGATGCAGCAGAACAGTTACTTGCAAAACGCACACAAACAAGCTTGACTCAAAATGAATTAACAATTGCAAAAGTATACGATAATTTTTACAAAATCGCAACAATAAGCGGACAAGGCAGCCAAGAAACTAAAATAAAATTATTAGCAGAACTACTCGTAAACTCACGCGATAGTGAATCAAAAACAATCATTAGGTTCGTAACTGGAAAACTTCGATTAGGAATAGCAGAACCAACAATCCTTGATGCGCTTTCAGTTATGAAAACCGGTACAAAAGAATTACGCGTTGCTTTAGATCGCGCATACAATTTAACCGCTGACTTGGGGCTTATTGCAGAATTGTTTTACACCAAAGGGCTCACTGGAATTGAAACAATTGCGCCCATACCATTTAATCCAATTCGCCCAGCATTAGCTGAACGTTTGCCAGACGCAACTGCAATAGTTGAAAAACTCGGGCAATGCAGCGTAGAAGCAAAATACGATGGATTTCGTTTACAATGCCATAAGCAAGGAAATAAAGTAACAATATATTCACGAAAACAAGAGCCAATGACGCACATGTTTCCAGATTTAGTAAAAGCAATAACTGAACAAATCAGTGCAAAGAGCATTATTTTCGAAGGCGAAGCAATTGCATTTGACGAAGATACGCAGAGCTTCTTACCATTTCAAACAACCATTACCCGCAAACGCAAACATAACGTAAAACAAAAAGCTAAAGAGATTCCACTAGTATTATTCGCATTTGAACTACTTTACGCCAATGGAGTTGACTACACTCAAAAGCCATTTGTAGAAAGAAGAAAAATATTACAAGATTTGCTAAAACCAGGAAAAATAATTCAACTATCAAAAACTATAACAATTGACAAAGCAGAACAACTACAAGAATTTTTTGATGAATGCGTTGCAAACGGACTAGAAGGAATAATTGCAAAAGACCAAAACGCACCATACGTCGCAGGTAGCAGAAAATTTGCATGGATAAAACTTAAACGCTCATACCAAGGAAATTTAGCAGACACAATAGACGCAGTAGTAATTGGATTCTACCGCGGAAAAGGCAAACGAACAGAATTTGGATTTGGTGGGCTACTTACAGCAGTATACGATGAGGAAAATCAAGTGTTTAAAACAATTGCTAAAGTTGGAACTGGTTTCACAGAAGAACAACTACAATGGTTTAACGATACCCTCTCACAAATATCCGTAAAAGATAAACCGCGAAATGTGGATAGTTTAATTGAACCAGATATTTGGGTAACCCCAAAGTTAGTTGTTACATTAACTGCAGATGAATTAACCAAATCACCAACACACACGTGCGCCAGAAAAGAAAAAGAAGGGCTTGCACTACGCTTTCCACGTTTAACACAAATACGCGAAGATAAAAACGCAATTGACGCAACAACTGAAAACGAAGTAATCGAACTATTCAAAATGAGCATAAAACAAAAGCTTTATGACTCAGAGATAAACTAATCGGATATTCTGATTCAAAAATCAAAAAAATAAGTTAAATTGGAGATGCTTAAACATGCACGAAACATTAGAAAATATACAAAACCACATACGAAGCCACGTTGGAAAAATAACTGGAAAAGAATTCCAACCAGCACTAGACATGCTAAAAGAAGAATTCCAAAAAAACGCCGCAATCACGCCAGAAGAGAAATTGGCTTTTGACTTATTTTTTGAAAAACTAGAGTACAAAGATAATGGAAAAGGAAAACACCCCGGATTAGCTTTTCTCCTTGCTGCAATTGAATTTAAAAAAGTGAATAAAAAAGAAACACTTCAAAAAATGGAAGAATTTGCCAAAAATATTGTAAAGGAATTAACGCCAAGAATGTGGGAAAACAGTGAACTAGTGTTAAACCCGCTGCAAAAAATTGTAAACGCATGCCGAGATTCAACTAGTTTTCTAAATCCACGCATAGCAAAAACGTATGAATACGAAATAAAAGCAAGTTTATTAACCAACGAAGAGAAAGGAATATTACTCGCCGCAATAAACGAAATAAGCGGAAAGTAATAAAAAAAGTTGAAAAAATCATGAGAACATTTATAAAAGAAATTAGTGCATTGGCAGAAAAAGTTCCACCAGCAAACCAATTTCCGCATTTTAGGGAAGCACATCAGATCACTTCAAGTGCAATAATAAGAGAATTAAAAAGAAAAAAAATCGGCAAAGCTCAAATCAGAGCCGCAGAAGAAATACTTAGAAGAATTAGGTTTGATGAAAATGGCCGAGTGCCACTCCACCAAGCTGAAGCTTTTTTAATTGGGTTAAACGTAAAAGAAGCCGGACACGAAAAAATATTTGCGCGCATAGAACAGGCTGCCCTAAAAATCTCAGGAATATTATACCGCAAAAAAGTAATGTGGGATGTATCACGTAATCCACCGATCAATATACACGCACAAATGCAAAATATACGCGCAGTTTTAGAACGAAAAGAACCGGACTTGCCTGAAATAGTTGAAAACAGTCCGTTATCACTAGCAGATAAGCAAAGACTTTTGGATTACTATCACGCAGGAGCGAAATAAAACAAATGTATAAACAAGCAATTATAATTCGAAACGATTTGCAAATGGGAAAAGGCAAAATCGCAGCTCAAGCATCACACGCTAGTTTACAAGCGTATTTGAAAACAGACGAAGAAACGCGAGACGAATGGGAAACAGAAGGAATGAAAAAAATCGCTTTAAAAGTCGATGGTGAAAAAGAACTTATTCAAGCGTTTAACGCTGCAAAAAAAAGAAAAATACGAGCAGCGCTTATTCACGATGCAGGCCACACACAAGTTGAACCAGGAACAGTAACCGCAGTTGCAATTGGCCCAGCTGACGAAGACGAAATTGACGTAATTACAGGAAAATTAAAACTTCTTTAATACAGAATTACAATATAAAAAATTAAAAAAAT
>JAHFHN010000002.1:0-6418 GCA_023246885.1 Microcaldota archaeon | reverse complement strand
AATAGTTTACTTATCTTTTCATCTGTGGTTTGTTGCGGTTTGCCTTGTGAAACTGCTTGTATTTATGATTTTTTCCACGCAATGCGGCTTTAATTTCAGACAATTTAACAAGCAAATTAGCAGGCGCATTTTTTCCAGCGCGTACAAAACTTCCAATTGACGCAGTTACATCTTTCAGCATGTCACTAAGTTGATCACGCGTAAAAAGCTTGAGTTTTTTTACTTCTGCACTTTTTTTACTCATTTTTTAATTCACTACCCTTTTTGATTTTTTTCTATTTTTAACTATTTTTTATTTCTTTTTTCCGTTCGTACTCTCTACTGGCGCGCCGTGCTCTTTTTCATAAGCTTCAATGTCACGGCGAATTAATTCACGCACATAATCTTGAATAGATGGAAATTTGCGTTTGCTAGTTGCATAATCGCCGAGTGCCCAATCAGTAGGAATCGTAACTAGAAAAGACTCGGAATCCGCCATTTTTTTACTTTCAACTCATATTTTTTAATGGGACAGCAAAACATGCTACAAAACTTTTTAAAATCTTTTGTAAAAAAAGCCCCAGAAATTGTTTATATGAATTCATATATAAACCTATTGGCACTCGGACAAACCACCTCACTTCCACTTTTTCTAGTGAAAAAAGACAAAAATTCAATCAAAAACGGGAGAAAAAAGGCGAAAGATTTATATATAAATGCACCTTGGCTATATACAAGTTAAAATTTTTCAAAAAAGGAGTGGATAATTCACATGGAAGAAATCGTAAAATCAGCAATGCAGAGCACTTCAACATCTAAGCCAGTTGGTGGCGACTTTGAAGAGATTAAAATAGTTGTAATGGGTTGTGGAGGAGCAGGCAACAATACAATTAACCGATTAAAGAGGCTCGGCATAAAAGGAGCTGAACTAGCCGCTTGTAACACTGACCGACAACACTTGTCACTCATGGAAGACGGAATTCACAAAGTATTAATCGGCAAGAGCATCACAAAAGGACTTGGCGCAGGGGGTTTTCCAGAAGTTGGAGCCAAATGTGCAGAAGTTGACAGGCCAGAATTAGAGAAACTCCTTGCAGGATCTCACTTAGTATTCGTAACCGCTGGAATGGGCGGTGGAACCGGAACTGGAAGTGCTCCAATAATTGCGCAAATTGCAAAAGAACAAGGCGCAATTGTAGTTGCAATGGTTTCATACCCTTTTGCACTTGAACGCGCACGCGTCTTCAAAGCAGATGAAGGAATTCAAAGATTACGCCAAGTTGCGGATTCAGTCATCATTCTTGATAATAACCGATTAGTTGAAATTGTACCAAATTTGCCAATGAATCAAGCTTTCTTAGTGGCTGACGAAATTCTCGGCAAAGCAATTGGAGGACTAGTGTTCACAATCACTCAACCGTCATTAGTTAACATTGATTTTGCAGACGTCAGGGCAATTATGGGCAACGGAGATGTTGGAATGATTGCAGTTGGCAGTGGCAAAGGTTCAAACAAAGTTGAAGATGCAGTAAACGGTGTTATGAAGAACCGTTTGCTTGACGTTGACTTCGCAGGAGCAAAAGGAGCAATTATCCACATAGCTGGTGGTTCTGATTTAACTCTTGGCGACGCGATTAAAGCTGGTGAGATAATCACTGAGCAAATGGATCCAAATGCAAGTGTCAAATGGGGAGCAAGGCTCATTCCAGATTACGATGGCAAGCTCGAAATAACAGCAATTGTCACAGGAGTAAGGTCACCTCACATAGTTGGCCATGCTGCCGCTGAGAAGAAAAAAGCCAAAGAGCCAGGCTATGACATTGAAATAATCGGCTAAAAAGCCATTAATTTTGTTTTTTATATTTTTTTAGTTTGTTTTGAATTTTTTTAAAATGTTTTTGATAAACGGGAACTGTTCCGCCCACCCACCAATGGAGCAGTTGTCGTAAACGAAGTGTTGTTCTTCGTAGCAACATAGCGTTTAAAAAAAAGAGAATCCCATGCGCTGTTTGTTTTTTCAAAGCGCTTGTAAAAAAGGTAGCGTGAGCCACTTTTGGATTTTGGAAAGGGGAATAAAAAAGGAGAAAAGAGGTTGAAAAAATAAAATGGATGGATTAATAAGCGACGCATTGAGGAACTCAGCGCCAAAGACAAACAAAGCACTAGAAACTGGCAACGTCCAGATAACAGTCGTCGGAGTAGGCGGTGCAGGAACGAACACAGTACACCGTTTAAAGTCAATGGGACTTGAAAGCGCTAAGACACTTGCTATAAACACTGATGCTAACCACTTGAAAATAGTTGAAGCTGACAAGAAATGCTTAATTGGGGCAAACTTAACTCGCGGCATGGGCGCAGGCGGGTTCCCTGAAGTTGGTATGAAAGCTGCTGAAAGTGCACGAGAAAAATTAACTGAACTACTTGCAGGCAATGAATTAGTATTCATTACAGCAGGTATGGGCGGCGGAACCGGCACTGGCGCAGCTCCAGTTATTGCAGACATTGCTAAAAAAGCAGGGGCAATTACAATTGGAATCGTCACTTTCCCATTTGTGCTTGAACGCGCTCGGCTTTCAAAAGCAGATTGGGGAATTGAAGAGCTTACAAAGGCTTGCGACACAGTTGTAATAGTTGACAACAACCGTTTGGTTTCATATGTTCCAAACTTGCCTATGAATCAAGCTTTTGCAGTTGCAGACACTTTAGTTGCACGTGCAGTAAAAGGGATTGCTGACACAATTATGTTGCCAAGTTTGATGAACATTGACTTTGCAGACTTGAGAATGATCATGTCTGGCGGCGGAGTTTCAATGATTTCAATTGGAGAAGGCAAAGGCACTGAACGAGTAGAAGGCGCAGTTAAATCTACGCTTGAACACCCGTTGCTTGACGTTGACTACACGGGTGCAAAAGGCGCTTTGGTTTTAATTCAAGGTGGCTCGAATTTGACGCTAGGTGAAGCAGTTAAAGTTGGAGAAGGAGTAACCGCTTCTTTTGACCAAAACGCGTACGTCAAATGGGGTGCACGCATTGTGCCTGAACTAGGAGACAAGATAGTTGTAACTGCAGTGCTTACTGGCATTCAAAGCGACCAAGTGGTTAGCCATGAAGTTGCAAAGCCAAATGCACCAGCGTCTTTCAGCCTAGACATGGTTAAATACTGAGAAAATCTTCCTTTGTTTTTTTCTTTTTTTTAATTTTTTTATTTCTCTTTTTTCTTTGGGTTTGTTCTCCTTTGCGGGGAACCATTTCTTTTTTTTAGTTCCCCGCATTATTCCCATTATTTAATGCTCTAGAAATAAGTTGGCTAATTCAGAGGTTACTTACAGTAAGAGTACGGGTGCGTGCTATCTGCATCGTGAATACTGGTTCCATCTTTGCAGGGTTCAACTCTACTGTTCCACCCACCGCAAACTGGTTGATTAGCATTACCACATTGAGCAGTGCATCGCGCTGACGGACCATCAATTAGACAACCAAAACCTGCGCCGCAAAAGGCGTTGTTTGCGCTTTCAACACAACATGGCTGTCCTTCACCGCCACAAGCGTTACAAGTTGGGGCACTACCGCTAGCTTGTTCACAAGTTTGTCCTCCTGCGCAGGTTAATTTTTCAGTTGTAGTGGAATATGAACAGACGCCACTAACGCATTTGCCGCCTGAATAAGAATAAATCTTGTTAACTGCGCATTCTTCGTAGTTGTTCGTGCAATCGCCATCGCCGCTGCATTGTTTATTAGTTAATCCGGTTACTGCAACTGGCTTGTCTCCAGGAGTTTCAGAGGCAAGTGACATTTCAAAGTTAGCGCCGTTGGAGCTTATGAATTCAGTTAAGCCAAATGCTACGCTTACCAAGTTATGTTTTTGTAATAAGCCTTGTAAATCAGTTGGGAATGGCCAGTATGGGTAACATCTTTCAGTTAAACCCCATTGAGTGGCTATTTTGATTACATTATCCTTTACATTTATGAAGAATTTGCCTCGCCTTGGAGTGCAAATCTCTGCAGTTACTTGAGTGGGGCAACATACACCAGCAAGTGGGATTATAGTTTCTAGGTTTGGAACAACACCGAGGTTGAAAAAGCCTTCTCGGTTACACACGCTATTTGTAATTGATGGACTTGTACGTTCAGGTGGCGCCCTTTCATTTTTTACTTCATCTTCAGCTAAATCTAATCCACTTGCAGCTGCGGAAATAGCGAATTGTTGGAATGAAGGTGGCACAACACACTTAAGTTGACCTTCCCAAGAAAATGCGGTGAAACTAGAAGAATTTGAATCGCTTATAGCGGTCCAAATTTTCTTGAATGCGTTTGGTGAATCAGTTGGGTCAAAACTTGTTTCTGTTTTCCAGTTTCCAAGGTTAATAGCCGGTAAAACCATGTGCGTGCCTGGACAAACCGGCGCACCTGGAAAAACAGGATACATACAATTTGTTAATTCAAACTCTAGTTTTTCTACTTGGTCAATTGACGTGATTAACGCTTTTGGCGTTGACTCAATGCAATTGTTCTTTGCGGATAAGAAATTGCATAATGCCACGTCGCCTTTTGCTCCAGTGAAACTAGATTGCGTAACGTTGTTTACACCGCTTCCACCGCATTGCGATGCAGCTTGAATGTAGTCGCTTGAAGTTAATTGAAGTGTTTGGCAGAGTAGTTCCACTCGCCTTCTCTGCCGGTGTTACTAGATGCAGTTAATTCATATACGCCTGGGTTGCCGGGTAAGCAAGTTACTGGCGAAGAGAAGTTAACCCCTTGAACTGTTAAAGCAGCTTGGCTGCCTTGAGTGGCTTGTACAACGGTTACGAATTTGAATGGAGTTTGCGAAAAGTACGATAATGGTTGTCCATTGCCACGGCGTAATGCAGTGCGACTTGCAGTTTGCATTGCTTGGTCTTTAAACGTGTTCATTAAATCGTCAAGCGCTTTTTTAGTACACCATCCATTTGCGCAGCAATTAACGTCTCCCACGGCACATGTTGTCTGCCGGTGGCTGAGTATTCCTACTCCGGGTTTAAACGTATTTCTTGCTGGGTTTTCATAAATGATTTCTTGAAGCAAATTATCGTTTTCACTAAAGTCAAGTTGGCCTGGCCCACGCCACGCTAGTGCCTTTGCACTTGCACCAGGTAATTGAAATGAATTTAAACTTGGCGTGCTTGTTTGGAACTCGGCTTGTACAACTCTCCGTTGTAATTGGCGGTTATTAATTAAGTAAAGTAGTTTTGCTGCATCTCCTTCTCCAAGTTGACCTTCTTCTGGTGCAATTGTCAACGTAGCTACATCTGAAATAAATTTAACGGTTATTGGAATGTTAAGTGAGACTTGTGGCGAACAACTTGCTAATACGGTTAATTCAATTGAATCAGATGTGACTCGCGTGCCAGTTCCAGAGTAGAACTTGTCGCCTTGCAAGTGAATTGGACACGATGGGTTTAATTCTTGCGAGGCAAATACAAGCGCTTTTTGATTTTCGTCATAATAATAGCAAGGTGCGTTTGATGTTTTGACAGTGGTGTTTGGTTGTTTTACAATAACCGTGCACTGTGCGTCTTGTTGTAATTCAAGCGGCATTGCATCTCCGGGTAAAATTGAGTCAACTTGTAAGTCGTAAGTGGATAAACCGTTTTGTGAACGTAATGTTCTTTGAACTGGGTCAAATACAAGTGCATCTCCAGTTGTAATTTGACCAGCAACAACAGGTAACACGTTTTCTATAATTGGTGCTTGATTTCTTGCAACAGTAAAGCGGCCGCCTGCGCTTGTAGTTTCTGCATAGCAATTAGCTTTGCGAGGCGACGCGGCATCAAAACCGAGGTCAGGGTCAGCTGGAAAACGAGCGTGTAAACCACCACTAACTGCTTTTGCGCGGTATTCAAAGGTAAACGAAGTATTCTCTTTAGTTGAATCAGATATAGTAAATGGAATTTCAACTTCTTGCGACGATGTATCTGCAAAAGTTAATTCAACCCACTTGTAAGGCTGTACACTCGGAGAGTCGGTTAAGTCAACGCACAATGGCTTTGGCCCGGAGTACATGTTCGATTTTGCAACGTCAATGTAGTCGCTTGACAAGGGTTCATTTAAATAAATTGAAGAAAGTGAAGCGTTTTGCTTACCGTCGTTTATTCTCACGTAAAAAGACAATTGTTCAGCTTGCTTTCCAGCAGCATAAAACTTAGCAACATAAGCACCTGGGCGGAGTACATTTCCACTTACAATTTGGCCATTGGAATTAACTATAGACAATAATTCTGTGTTGACTTGTCCAGCCATTGAAGACTCCACTAGTTTTACATCCGCGGTTTTACTTGTGCGTTCTGCTAATGGAGTAGAATAATAAGTGTATGGCAAGTAACCAGTTGCATCTACTTTTACCGCTACGTCGCTTTCTCCTCTAACTGGAATCACACAACCGCCGTTACCAGTACAGGTTTGG
>JAHFHN010000083.1 GCA_023246885.1 Microcaldota archaeon | reverse complement strand
GCATGTACGCTCTTGTAGTTACTGATATTACCAGCGAAGCGGTTAACCTCGCTAAGAAAGGCAAAGCTGCACGTGTAGCCAAAGTCAAAGCAGTTGAAGTTAAACCAACCGCAGAAGCTGCAGTTGCAGGCGCACCAGTAGCCGGAGCGACTCCAGCAGCTGGAACACCAACAGCAGCAGGCGCACCAGCAGGTAAAGATGCAGGAAAAGAAACCGGCAAACCAGCAGGTAAAGGCGCAAAGTAAAAAAACTTTTTTTTTTCAATTTTTTAAACTACTTAAATTTACGGTCTAGTTCTCAGTATAATTCGTTTTTTTCCTTAACCAGCGAAATAGTGTGTACAGCGTTATTTTATTTCAAAGTCAACTTTTCTTATTTCAAACGGAACTTTTTTTGGTCTAAATATATGTTTTTTTCGTGGGAATTCTCCTGCTAAACGTTCAAATAACGCGTGCGCTTTTTCTGGTCGACGCGAGACATAACTCATTATTTTCTTGTAAGTATGCCCATCTGTTAAAACATAGTTTGTAGGTGGGTGCGCCGCTCTACTACTGTCATCGCCGCCACTATGTGGAAATGAATATAATATCACGTGAATATCTGCCGGCTTGTCAGTTAAAGTTGTAACTTCATTTAGCCCCGGTAAAGTAACTATGTTTTTTCGTTTTACGGGCGTACTGATCTGTCTTTGAGCAAATCTTTGGCGCCGAAGTAGTCTATCCAACCTAGTTTGTGGTATTGGTTCACTGATAACTGAATAACTTTTATCCATCCAAGTTTTTTCAAAACGGCCACGGCGTACAACACCATGCAATAGCAGTGCTTTTTTTTTCTCATCCATTGCCATGTGTGCCATACCTTGTAATCCCGGATGTATTTTCCATAATTCTTTTGGATCATATGCTGGACTTTTATAGGAATCTTTCAAATTGCGTTGACCGTGAACATAGGCATTGTGCCCTTTTGCGTTATTGTCGTGGAACCCCCAAGCGTGTACTGCAAATGCAACTTTATCTTGAACTGAATTAACCAACGCAGTCAATTCCTTATCTGGGGTAACTGTTTTTTTCCCAGTTAAAACTTCAACTAATTCATGCGCGTCGCTCACGCCAGCGTCACGCGCAAGTTCCACTCGCTTTAGAATATTTTCGCTACCTGTTGAAATAAAGTGTTTGCCAAGCGCAATCGCGTCTTTATCTGAGAGTCTCTTCTGTGTAATAGCGGTGTGCAAAGTTACTTGAAAGGCTTCAGGCAACCAGCCGTAGCGCGGCATCCCAATTTTTTCGAAATGTGCTTTAGCACGAGCAACTTGTTCTTTTGGTATACTCATATTATTCGCAAATATCCTTATGATTGATAACTTTTTTAACCTACCAATCGTAACGGTTTTAATGGATAAAGAGACGCGCAACGTTTATTGGTTTAAACAACTTTCAAAAGATAGTTTAGCCCAAGCTGGTGGCAAAGGGGCTAATTTGTCTGAAATGGCAAACTTAGGTTTGCCTGTTCCAGCTGGTTTTGTTGTTTCAAGCTACGCTTATTTTGCTTTCATTAAACATAATCACATTGATGAAATTATTCAGCAAGCTTGTGGTGCACTTGATGTTTATGACAATGTCGGTCTTGACAAAGCAAGTCAAGTAGTAAAAACTGCGATTTTAAAAGGCGAAATCCCAGCAGATATTCGCGCTGACATAATCAAGAATTACAATCGATTGTGCGGCGTTGATTTAATTCCATCTGCATCGCAGGAACTTTATGTTGCTATTCGCTCTAGTGCAACTGCAGAAGATTTACCCGAAGCTAGTTTTGCTGGCCAACAAGAATCATTTCTTAACATTAAAGGCGGTGAAGCAGTTGTTAATGCAGTTCGTCAGTGTTGGGCGTCTTTGTTTGGCGCAAGGGCAATTTACTACCGTGTTGAACAAGGTTTTGACCACTTGAAAGTTGGCTTAGCTGCAGTTGTACAGAAAATGTGTCAAAGCGAAGTAAGTGGCGTGATGTTTTCAGTTGACCCATTTACTGGTGACCGATCAAAAATAATTATTGAAGCGGGTTTTGGCTTAGGCGAAGCAGTTGTAAGCGGCGCTATTACTCCCGATCGATATGTTGTTGACAAAACATCAATGAAAATAGTTGACAAACGCATTTCAAAACAATCCAAGATGATAGTAAAAGTAAACGGGGTTGACCAATGGGTTGAAGTTGAAGAAGAGTTGCACGAAGCACAGAAACTACCAGATAATTATGCGCTTGAACTTGCGAATTACGCAAAATTACTTGAAGAACACTACAATTGCCCCCAAGATATTGAATGGGGAGTTGAAAACAGTAAAGTGAACATCGTGCAAACAAGGGCAGTTACAACTTTGAAAAACAAGAAACAGACTGAAACCAGTGCTGTCATTGATGCAAAATCTCAACCTGAAGCAAGACCAGTTGTAGTTCAACACAATGATTCTGCGGTAGCTAATGGTGAAAATCCTTCTTCTTCAAATCAACTTTATGAAAAAACTACTTCTGATGAATCCAAAGAATCGCCTATAGCTAGTACTAGTAATGAAGAAGTGCTAGCGCAAGGCTTACCTGCATCGCCTGGCCTTGCAAGTGGGCCAGTTCGCAAAGTGTTTGACATTAAAGAATTATACAAAGTGAAAAAAGGAGATGTCCTTGTAACTCCGATGACTACCCCTGATTTCGTACCTGCAATGAAACGCGCTTGTGCAATTGTAACTGACGAAGGTGGGACAACTGCCCACGCTGCAATTGTAAGCAGGGAATTAGGCGTACCGTGTATTGTAGGAACAGGTAATGCTACAAGTGTTTTAAAAGAAGGCGAAGAAATAACCGTTGACGCCGACCATGGTGTAGTTTATGCCGGTAAGTTAGTTCAACAACATAGTCCAACGATTTCAACTGAAACAAATACCACAAATTCAAGAAACGTGCCCTCGTCTGTTATTACTGGTACAAAGATTTACGTTAATTTAGCTGAACCTGAAAATGCAGATGCAGTTGCGTCACGCGATGTTGACGGCGTTGGGTTAATGCGTGCTGAATTCATTATCGCTGGATTAGGAAAACACCCGCGCTTGTTCATAAAAGAAGGTAAACAAGAAGAATTCATTGACACTTTAGCAAAGGCATTGCGCAAAGTCTGCGCTCCTTTTGGCAACCGGCCAGTTGTTTATCGCGCAACTGACTTTAAAACAAATGAATACAAGAACCTAGAGGGTGGGAAGGAATTCGAGCCACACGAAGAAAATCCAATGATCGGCTATCGCGGTTGCTTTAGGTATACAAAAGAACAAGATGTATTTGCAATGGAATTAGCTGCAATTAAAAAAGCACGCGAATCTTATGGAATGAAAAACTTGCAATTAATGATCCCATTTGTCAGAACCGTTGGCGAATTTCAACTCGTAAAAAAACTCGTTGAACAAAACGGGTTACATCAAACGCGCGACTTTAAACTAGGCATAATGTGCGAAATCCCTTCAACTGTAATTCTTGCCGAAGAATTTTGCAAGGCAGGCGCAGATTTCTTTTCAATTGGTTCTAATGACTTAACCCAGTTGACTCTAGGAATTGACCGCGATAACCCAATTGTTGCAGAGGAATTTGACGAACGCGACGAAGCAGTGCTTATTTCAATTAAAAAAGTAATTGAAGCCTGTCATAAGCACAATGTAAAAGTTTCTATTTGCGGCCAAGCGCCATCAGTTTACCCTGAATTTACAGAAAAACTAATTGAATACGGTATAGATTCAGTGTCAGTTAATCCAGATGTAATTGAAAAAACGCGCCGCATAGTTGCAAGCGCAGAGCAAAAGCAACTCTTAAGAAAGTAACTCGCGTAACAATGCTATATGCCAAAACAATCTCCGCCTTTATTTGATAGGGAATTACGTCAAAAAACTGCTTTAGCCGAGCGATTGTTTAAAAATCAACGCACGCGTTTCGGCGAACTTACTTTTGAGCGCAATCAACGAATCTTAGCCGCACTGCGTAGCATTTCGCCGATTTTGCCACGCGAAGTTCAACTTGCTGCCATTTTTTATCAGTTGCCAAA
>JAHFHN010000082.1 GCA_023246885.1 Microcaldota archaeon | reverse complement strand
TTTTGTTAGTCCGACTCCGAGTCATGGGAGTGCGTTGGTTAATGATAGTTTAGTGGTTGCTGTTGAGAGTGACGAGTCGTTAGATGAAGTTTTGTTAATGGTTTCAAATGCGGGTGGCCAAAGGAGTTATGCTATGAGTCCGATAATGGTTGCGCCTTCTTCTGAGCCTTGGTGGAATACGGCGTGGAATTATAAAGCGCCAGTTACAGTTTCTTCAGGCGTAGCGAGCACGTTAACTGATTTTCCTGCGAAGATTGTGCTTGACACGCGAGCGTTGATACTTGCTGGTAAAATGCAAGGCACTTGCAACGATTTACGCGTAGTTGATTCGGACGAAGCAACTTTACTAAACTTTGAAGTGGAGGAAGGCACTTGCAATACTGATAGCACATTAGTTTGGACGAAGGTTCCAAGTCTTTCAAGTTCGCCTAAAACGGTTTTTGTTTATTATGGTAATTCTGGTGCGCTAAATGCGCAGAATGCGCCTAGTGTGTGGAGTAATGGTTATGTTGGAGTGTGGCATTTTGGTAATAATACTAGGGATTCTCTTGGTGTAACGCATGCTTCTGGAACTGCAGGTTATTCTCCTACTGAGTTGGGTTGGGGTTTAAACTTGTCTTATGGTAATAATATTCCTTTTGATGCTCCGCCAACTGCGTTGCCTTCAGGTTCTCAAAGCCGAGCAGTAACCGCTTGGGTAGCTGATTCGGTTTCTGATCCTTTTGATTTTGTGTTTTCTTATGGACAAGCGGGTACAGATAAGTGTTTTTCAGCTGGCTTTGGAGATTACTCAACTGCTAATAGTGCGGTCACTGTAGATTTATGGGACGACTGGCGCGCAAGGCCTTATGCGGTGCCTACTTCTGCTAGTTATTACGTTTGGAATTATTTTGGTACAACTTTTGCAGCTAGGGCTGGTGGGAATGATTTAGGTGCGGTGTCGATTCCTGCTGCGAATACTAATATTGTTGTTGGCGGTTTTGGACAGCGAGTATGTGGGGCTAATTACTTCCCAAGTCAACGTACTTTGCTTGAACTTAGGGTTCATAATGTTGAAAGGTCAACTGATTGGTTTGATGCTGAACACAGCCAAACAAGTTCAATTGGAACAGAACAAACCCCAGTTTTAGGAACTCCACAGTTACAATACGTTGCTACTGCTGAGGACTTATTCAACGGAACCAATTCATTTTCAGTGCAAGCAACTAACACTTTTGGAGACACAGGAACAACAGAAACACGAAACGTAACCGTTCCAATTGCTTATTTAGTATCTACATTTCCAGGCGAAGGCATTGCTTCAATGGCCACGTTCACTATTGACGAAGAAGAAACACTATTCATAGGTACTTTTAATGACACTACGCCAGGTAACGGTCACGTGTACAAGTCAACTGACGGCATAAATTGGGTAAGTTCATTTACAGCCGCGCAGTCAAATTGGCTTGATGGAATTACAACCAGCGTAAACGGCGTGTACGCCATGGGCGTTTATAACGGGTTTGGCACTGGCGAAACAGGCGCGCTTTACATTGGAACTGGCTCAAATAACGAAGGCGCAACTGACGGCGACATTTTTAGAACAACAGACGGCGTCAACTGGAACAGAGTATACCACGGAGATAGCCAAATTGTAAGAAGAATAACACAAATTGATTCAACCTTATACGCAACTACACGCGCAACGCAAACAGGAGGCGGGCACGTGCTGTGGTTCAACTCAACAAACAACTGGGGGCCAGAAATGAAAAACCTAGTAAGCGACGTACTAGCAATTGAAAAATACAACGACAACATTTACTACTCAACACAATGGGCAGGAGTCTACCAATTCGGAAGAGAAGAAACTGGATCAATGAACTCTTTCGCAGATGGAGATTCAATGAAAGCATTTAATGGCAAACTGTACATGGGTAACGCCGACATCAATGGCAATACATTACTAAAAACAATTAATCCAACAACCTGGGAAAGTGAAAACTTGCCAGATAGCTTCCTTATACTAAACTTAAGAACTTTATCCGATGGTAACATGTATATGCCTACAAGTGGACTTGATTCGGCAAAGCTCTGGCGTAGAGCACCAACAGAGACTAACGAACTTGTTGTTGATTTCTCACCAAAGAATCATGTGTGGGACATCATCGAATTTAAAAACCGCAAGTATGTTAGCGTAATTGACCGCATTGGCCCAGCTACAAACCCAGACGGTTCAACAAACACCAACCACTGGGGCTACTTGTACAAGCTGACTAATTAAAAAGTAATTTCTCCGGAACTAGAAATTACTAATAGTTAAAAAAAGAGGGCTATAAAATGGTTTTTCCATTAGAGAATTCAACAAAAGAAAATATAATAAGAGTGCTTAGCGTCTCTTGGCCTATGACTGCAATAAAAGTTTGGCACGCCATGGAAAAAAAAAATCAAAAAATAACTTACAAGGCAGTATTCAAAGCACTTAATGAATTACTTAAGGATAAAAAATTAGAAAAAACACAAGATGGATATAAAATTAGTGAAGAATGGCTTAAGACAACAGCTAATACTGCATTAGAAATATTACGCGGGTATAATACCAAATACGATCAAATTCAAACAAGCGTAAACATTACTGGCTATAAATTTTCTGACGAGTTCTACAGAATTCTAACAGTTATGTTGCAAAGCCCTGGAGAGATTCGATTAGCCGCAAAAACCCCCGCTTTGTTTATAAAAAGTGAAGCTACTTCATCGTTTTTACGCCAACAATATTATAATACACTAAGTAGACAAATACAAAAAAATAAAAAAATCTACTACTTATTTTCAACAGAACTAACTGCAAAACTAATAAAGCAACAAAAAGATAAAACCGCAATAGACAAATTAAAAAAACTAGAGAAGTGCAATAATTTACAAATTAGGCATGTCCCGCTATCCGCAGTGCTTGCTCTAGCAATAACCAAGAGCACTGCTTTAATTGGCCTAGGGTCTACTGCAAATGCCGGATTAGTGGGATTCATAAAAATAGATGGCCCTGATTTAAATGAAATAGAACGTCTATATGACTTAATATTTGCAAATGCGTATAGCATTAATAATTTTATACAATATATAAAAAAATAAGAAGGAACAAAAAAAATGACAAAAATAGCAACTGTTGAAGCTACTCCGAATATAGCTGTTATCAAATATTGGGGAAAACGGAACGAAGAACTTATATTGCCCACTAATAATAGCCTAAGTTTCACACTAGACGATAAACTAAAAACTCGCACTACCGTAATTTTTTCTGACAAATTTTCCGAAGACGAATTATGGATTAATGGGCAAAGAATAGATTTGGCAACTAAAGAAATGACAGAGCGAATACAACAATTAAATGCAATTAGAAAAAGAGCAAAAATTAAAGAAAAGGCAAAAATAGCATCACTCAACTGTTTTCCAACTGCGGCAGGGTTTGCGTCTAGTGCTTCGGGGTTGGCGGCTTTAGCTTGTGCGGCAAGTAAAGCTGCGGGGTTGAATCTAACTACAACTGAACTTTCAATTTTAGCTAGATTAGGTAGCGGTTCAGCTACCCGTTCAATTCTCGGTGGTTTTGTAGAATGGACCAAAGGAGAAAAGCCAGATGGCAGCGATTCAATTGCAGTCCAAATAGCGACACACACTCATTGGCCAGAATTGAGAGACATAGTGATTGTCACTAATAGCGAAAAAAAGAAAATATCCTCACGCACAGGTATGAAACAAACAAAAGAAACAAGTGCGCTTTTCTCTGCAAGGATTGATTACTTACCGGCGGCTATAGAAGAAATGAAACGATCCGTAAAAAATCGGGATTTTGCTAAATTTGGAGAAATTACAATGAAAGAAAGCTCCAATATGCATGCAGTTATGCTCGATACTTGGCCACCTATAATCTACTTGAACGAGAAATCACGCGAAATTATTTATAAAATTCATGAAATAAACGCGCAATATGGCGAATTAGTTGCGGCATATACCTTTGACGCAGGGCCAAATGCGCACATATTTACCACTTCAAAATACGAAAAAAAGGTTAGAAAAGAGTTTGAAGAAATGAACGGAATAAAACAAACAATAACTTGTGGAATTGGATCTGGGCCAAAATACATTGATTCAGGGCATTTAATCAA
>JAHFHN010000081.1 GCA_023246885.1 Microcaldota archaeon | reverse complement strand
TAATTTTATTGCGAATGCCTTGTTTTTTGACTTTCGCTTTGCCTTTAACTTTACCGTGGTAACCACGCAACTTTCGCTCGTGTCGGCGTGAACCCCAAGCTAGTGTACGGCCTGGTTTGATTTTAGTAGTAGTGACTTTGACTTTGTGTGCACCGTGTTTTTTACAAGACGGGCAATACGAGTTTATCTGCTTTGGAATAATCATATGTAAATTCTCCTTTTTTATTTAGAAAAGGCTAACTTAAAATAGCTTTAGTTATTTTACAATAGCCAAACGTGTGAAGTTTAAACCACTCTTGCTGCGTTTTTTTCAATTAACAGCTTTGCAATCTCTTCATCAACTTCTATTACAGCGTTTTTGGAAAATGGTCCGAACGTTTTGCCAGTTGGGGAGACAAGCTCGGGCAAGTCAATTAAAATCTCTAGTTTTACTTCAACTGCATTGTCTGGCTTCGCTTGTTTGGGGCCAGAATATATTGAATCGTAATTCGTGAAGGTCTTTATCATTGACACGTACAGTGTTTTTTCTTGGCGGGTTAAGCCTTCAGTTGAATAAGCATTGACTTTTGAGTCTTTAAATGCCTTGAGAATTATCTTTTGGCAGCGTAACCGAGTTAATTCCAAGAAGACTGATTTACAGTTTTCGAATGTTTTTGCGCTTTGAATTGAGAAATCGCCTTTTAATTCAGAGTAAAACTTTTCCATGTAGTTCAAATAAATGTCGTAAAAGTCTTCGTTTAGTTGAAAAAGTGTAGGAGTGTGCTTTTCTTGCAAGTGCACTTTGCGCAATTCTTCAAAACTGATTTCGTCCATAGTGATTATATGAGCTTAGCAGCTCGAAGGGTTTTAAACCATCCCGCGGCAAGTTAGCAACACTGCAAGCGACAGTGGAACTTCATTTTCTCCGATTGAGAGTTCAAATGATTCGTTGTCGAACTCGAGCGCAAGTTGAGTTGGCAAGGTTATTTTCGTCTTTCCTTTGAATGCAGTTGCATCTCGAGTAGCGTCGAAGTTTGACAAGCTCACCATTGAAAGTGGTTTAGCTAGGAAGCCGGTGTCGCCGTGAAGTGTTCCAGGTACGCGGATTAACCGGTGGACATCAAAAGTGACTGGGGAGTCAACTTGTACACCTCGAGTTTGAATTGTTTTTTCGAGAATTAGCGGTAAAGCTTCTTCTGAACCATGAAAGAAGTCCCAATTTCCGTTTTTCAATAAGTGAACGACGTCTGCTAAGTGGGTTTTTAGATAATTTTCTTTTTTCTTTTGTAACTCAATCGGATTTTCTAAGTAGCCAAGTGCGGAATTGAGAAATTCTGCTTTCCAGCTAGTTGCAGATTCACTTGGGCCATGCAACGTAGTTGCACGGTTGCCAATACGCTGGTTTGTCACTAGGTTGTCAACGGTTAACTCGTGTCCAGTTATATAATCTACAAGTATCCGCCGGCTAGCTGAAGAAAGTTGTTGGACTGACGCAGCGCGTACATGCACGTGGAACCCTTTTGATCCTGAGAACACTATCAATAGATCGCTTTGTGATAAACCAAAGTCACGCAGTAGAAAATCTTCAACTAACTTAATTGTGTCGCCCCTCGTCTTATCAACGCAATTGTGACAAAAGGCAGGATTATGCCCTTCTTCTGGTTTCGAGTCAAGATCAAAAATTAAATCAGCTGACAATAGTGTCTTTTTTTCCATTGGTTGAACCCAGGGAAATTCAAAGCGGCCAACTGAATGTGATACAAACCTCGGCGTTTCATTTGAAAGAAATTGTTGAAACTCGCGTTGAGTTGAAAACGACTTATGGCGGTAATTAATTTTTTTGTCTATTCCCACTCCAAACTCACGTTGGCCAATTGAGTCAACGTTGATTTGATTATTAGAAGCATAGAATTTTTTGAATAATTGTAGGTAATTCAGACGATTTGCCGCATTGATGTTATCGATTTCAGTCATTGTATAGCACCATCTGGGCTCCATTCAGTTTTGTTGCCTTTTCTATATAGCCACTCTAGGCACGTCAACGCTTCTTTTTCAGTGAATGGGTTTTTACTTGGCGGGCATGCTTTAACAAACCCTAAGATAATTTGTTTGGCTTCTTCAAGTGATAAGCCATCTTTGAAGCACGCGCGGCATAATTTCATACATGCATAAAACCTGCCGCCTTCAGCTACACCTAAGAGAATTTGCTTGATGTCTGGTTTTTCAAGAAACTTCTTTCCTTTTGGAATAGATGCGGCAAATTCAGTTGCGAGTGATTGTGCAAATTGTCTCGCTTCAATTGGGGGAGTAACATACTGTGGAACTGTCAAGGCTTTTTTGCGAACTTGGCGGCATAGCGCATCTAGAAAATCTTCATGAGACAACGTAACGTTTCCATTTTTTAACTCTACAAATGAGATGCTCTCTTCGCTTGCTAAGTAGTCAAACACGTTTATGGAATAAACACCATTTTCACTACGCGCAAGAGTTGGAAAAACTTCGCCGCTGAACTCGTTTGCTTCACTTGGATTTTCAACAAATCGCTTTCGCCATAAGCGAGAATAATTACCAGCAAAGCGAGCAATTAATTGATAGGGAGATAAGGACAACAAAAGTTTAGAAGTTGCAAGTAGTTTAGCGTCTTCCAATTCGCTTTCAGTTACTGATTGAGGACGCGTTAATACTTTTTCTATAAAACGCTTTGCAGTCGACAAGGTATCTGAATTTAGAGCAAAATCTGAAGTTAGGAACGCTTGCCTGGTTTTTTGAGAAAATGGAAGTGACATCGTATAATTCAATACATAACCGTTGAGTTAAGTAAGAGTGAAAGAGACAGAAATAATAAGTTTAGCGCATATTAATGGATTAGAAAAAAAGAGGGTGGAATAGACAATGAAAGTAGAATTTATTGACAAAGCTAAAAATGGCGTAATCGGCGTAGTGCTTTTTGAAGGAACAGAAGCAAAAATATCAAAAAATTATGACATACAGCAGACAAGCGATTTTAAGGCAAAAGCAAACACGTGCCAAGTGGCAGCTATAGGTGAAGACAAGACGATTATATTTGCTGGGCTTGGAAAAGAAGCTGATTATTCTAATGAAGTTTTAAAAAAAGCAGTTGGTAAACTCGTCGTATGTGCGGGGCAATATAAGGCAAAAGAATTGACAGTTGATTGTACTGCGGTTGATGAGGTTGCAAGCGTTGTTGAAGGCACTGTTTTAGCAGGGTATTCATTTTTGAAATATAAGCCAGCTGATGAAAAAGAAAAAACCGTATTGGAAAAGCTTTCGCTTATTACAAGCAAGCCGAAAAGCGCAAGTGAAAGAGAAGCAAGCCACGCGTTACTCGTTGCAAATACAGTTAATTATGTGAGGGACTTGTCAAACGAGCCAGCTAATGTAGCTACCCCCATGTTTTTGGCTAAAGCAAGCCAGCAAGCTGCAGCAACTAGCAAAAATGTTACTTGCACTGTGCTTGACAAAAAGAAACTAGAAGAGCTAGGATGCAATTCGATGCTTTCAGTTGCAGCTGGTTCAACACAACCGCCAGCAATGGTTATCCTCGACTATAAACCAGCAAAGTATTCCAAATCAATTGCGTTTGTCGGAAAGGGCATTACATTTGATAGTGGCGGGATTTCACTTAAGCCAGGCAAAGATATGGATCAAATGAAATTTGATAAAAACGGCGCATGTGCAGTTATTGGAAGCCTAAAAGCAATAAGTGAATTACAATTGCCAATACGCGTTGTTGGTGTTTTTGCAGCAACTGAAAACTTGCCAAGCGGATCAGCGTCAAAACCAGGCGATGTTGTCAAAGCATACAATGGCAAAACAATCGAGATACTTAACACAGATGCTGAAGGTAGGCTCGTGCTCGCAGATGCTTTGTCGTATACTGTTGCGAATTATAAGCCAGACTATATCGTCGACATAGCTACGCTTACTGGCGCATGTGTTGTTGCCCTTGGCAATAGCTTTAGTGGGCTAACAACTAACAACGATAAATTTGCAGAAAGTGTACTAGAGGCAGGAACGCAAAGTGGAGACCGGTGTTGGAAATTGCCGCTTGGACTAGATTTTGACGACAAAATAAAAAGCGATGTAGCTGACATTAAAAATTTGGGGTCTCCGGAAGGAGCTGGTGGTGCGCTTACTGCTGCTGCGTTTCTCAAACACTTT
>JAHFHN010000080.1 GCA_023246885.1 Microcaldota archaeon | reverse complement strand
GCTTTGGATCTTTCATCCACCAACCCTCTGAATTGCTCAAATTGCGTCTAATTTCATTCACAAAGCCACTCCAGCGCGGGAACTGCTCGTTTAAATGACTAGCAATTATCCGGTGCCCTCGGTTAACAGCTTCTAGAGTTGAACGCCGTTTTATTTCACTTGCTAATTTCTCGTCAGAAGTAGTTGCCCCAATGCTTTTCAAAACATGATAAACTGGCCAGAAACTGATGCTTTGTCCGTATTCTTTGAATATGCCCCGCGAACTTCCCTTGTGGTGAAGCACGGGCAGATTAATATGGCACACTCCGCCCCCAAGTTTACGATGCATTAACATCGACCAAGTGGAGTCTTCACCTCGCAAGTCTGAAGTTGGATGTGGAACCCCCCTAGCAAGTGCAGATGCGCGTATAGTTACGTTTGCTCCACCTAGACTTGAATTGAGATCCACTCGCCTCACCATAGGCGTATCTGGATTATAAAAATAAGTAGCCGCTGAAAACGCACCCCGCCTTAGAAAATCTCGCGAAAATGCCGAAAGTAGCCGTAAGCTTCGCCTGCACGATAAGTTTTGCCCAAGTTCAGGCACATGCGTAATGTGATGCGCTACCTTGCCAATTGCGTCAGTTGCTTTTGCACCCTGTACGTGTTTAGCAAATATAGCCGTTTTTGTTAAAAAACGCGGAACTAAATCTTGAGGTTCTAGTAAATCTTTTGTAACCCTGCCACTTACAACTTTGACGCTTTGGTCAGCAAACACTCCGTCAAGTTTTCCAAAGTAGTTGAATAAATGACTGCGACTTGGCACAACGTCTCCGTTTTTTCTACGCAAGTGTAAGTTTTCAAGCGTAATATCGTCGTCAAAAAAAGTAACTAAGTCGCTTGGAGACGCGTGGACAAGCGCAACTATAGACGCTAAGTTACGCACCCCGCCATAGCCGTGTTTCTCTTTTGTCTTACCAGGATATAGAAAAACATCTAATGAAGTTCCAGAAGACGCTTCGATTTGCTCCACTAACTTACGTTGCTTTTTTTTGTCGTAGTGGATTATTTCAAATAAATGCGAATAGCGCCTGGCAAGTTGAACTAAGTTCTTTGCGTTTTGCTCTTCGAAATGCGTGCGCGTTGAGTCATCCACAACTGCAATCTTGATTTTCTTAGTGTATCCAAAGCGGCGCATGTTCTCCGCAATACTTTCAATGCACTTCTTCAACAAAAAGGGACGGTTCTGCGTTGGAATTACAACCAAGTGGCCGAAAGAAGCACGTGAAGGTTCACGTGGTTTAAACTGACGCTGCGGCTTTACTGGCTGCGTTTTAGGAGAAAAAAGTACAGCTCCACGTTGTTGAGGCACCATAGCCGGAACAGGCTTTACAAAAAGGTCTAGCCCGCCAAGTGGCGTATCTACCGCTCTTGGCGTTATCAGAACTTTCATTTATAATCCACTTAAACATTTCAAGCTCCACTTACTTGTGGCATTAAACCTTGAACTGAATTGCCATGGAGAGACATATTCAAAAGTAGCTGCAACATTTGTTTATTGGTTAATTTGCGTGGAGTGAAGTGCATCTTGTAATAATTCTGCACTGCATCTTTCGTGCTTTGATTAACATGTCTCACGAATCGTTTAAAGTGAGTTTTAGAATGCTTCGGGCTACCATGTTGTGCTAACTTTGCAGCTAAGTGGAAAGCAACTGATTGAACTTGTTCTTCAGATAATTTCTGGCTAGTTTCAAAGGTTTTGCCATGTCTTAGTTTATCATAATTTTCAATTGAAACTTTATTTTTTTGAACTACTTTACCCTCAGAGTCAAACAACTTGCTGCTGGTTGGAATGAGGAAATTTCCAAGTATATCCACCGGATCACGGCTCGATGTGCTTAGGTGAACTACTTTTGCCATTTGGTCTTGAAAATCAAATATACCTCGAGCAGTCAAGGCACTGTTAACTAATCTTTCTGAATCACTTGCTTTTAATCCGGTTGCCATTACGTGGCCAGTGAATTGAGATGCGTGTTGAAGTAAAGCCGCAACCCTGTGTCTTCTTTGTGCCTCATTTGTCTTACTAAAGTAAGGCATGGATGGAAGGTGGTGTCTTAGTCCTTTTTGTACGTGTGAGGCTATTTTAATCGCTTTTGGCGCAAGCATTTGTTGTAAAATTCCACTTACATCAGGCTGCGCTGCACCTTGGGCACCAGAAACAGGAATTTCTTCATGAGCACCAGAAGTATATGGTTCTTCAGAGGCAGAAACACTCATTTCTTCATGAGCACCAGAAGTATATGGTTCTTCAGAGGCAGAAACAAACGGTTCAGGCGCTCGAATTGGCCTCGCTCCGCCATGTCTTTCACCGCCTTCTGAAACTGGTGGTTCTTCTTCACCTGACGGTAAACCATGTGCTTGAAGAGCTGCGAGTATGCCTGTTGCAATGTCATCTCGTGCTGAGCCTGGCGTGAAGTTGAATAAACCTTTTCTTTCTTTCACTGCTTTTAATAAAACACCTGAAACGTTTTTCAAAAAGAATCGGTCAGCAGCTATTTTTGTATGGTGAACTACTTTTTCATGAGTTAATAAACGGCGTAAGTAGCGTTCATCTGCATGTGTCAATCGGTGCACTAATTCATCTTGCGTAACATGTAACCTGCGCATGTCTCTTAATTGTGCTGGCGTCATATTTTTGAAAATGTGTCTAAAGAACACTTCGCGGTGTGGAACTGTTTCCCTTGCAAAAGACATCCAAGTGTTTTTAATCGCGCGTCTACTTTCACCAGGTACACTAGTAAAAGGAGTGAACTGGGCTCGGCCACCTGATCGCATTGCTCTATAGCCAGGGCCAAGAGTACGGCGCTCTTCGCGAGACAATCCACCAGCAACAGCTTTTCTCAAACGGTCAAACAACGCCATATTTTTTTCATCACCATAACTTTTGCTAATTAACACATAAAAACATTTACTTAACATCCGCTTTGCTGAAATCGCAATTTACTGCGTACGAGCTACCGGCTTCAATTGCATCTTCATCTTCCTCTGACCCAATAAGCACACAGGTCTTATCGTTATTAGGGACACCGCTTGCAAGAAGCAATTGTTTAATTGCTACATCCGGAGTTGTTCCAATTGCACCGCATGTGCGGGTCTCATCATTTCCAAGAATTAATGCATATGGATCTGTTGGGTTATTGATTATTCCAATAGCTGCGAAGGTACCTAGGCCAACTGCGCCGCCACCGATGCCAGCGACAATTGGGCAAGCGGCTATGTTAACCGCCGGGATAAAACAAAGTAAACTACCTGCAAGCGCACCAGTAATAGGTGCATGTAGAGTAACATCTTTACAGTCTTGAATCACACCATAATCTCGACTTCTAACTTCAAAATAAGTTGAAGCGTCTGGGTTTGGTCCAATATAACGCACTATTCCAGTAGATTCACTGGAGGGTATTTGTATTTTCACCACGTCGTTTATTCCTAAAGTGTATAACCCAATACCGCCATTTGAAGTAGCCAAAACGGAAGACATAGGCGCTGCGCGGTATCTAGCTTCTCTAATTCTTATTTCGTCAGTATCTCTAACATCAAAATTGTAATGGTAGTATTTTTCTAGCCAGTCTTCATTTGTGCCAAATATTGAGTATAGGTGTACTCTAAGCAAAACAGGCGGGCGTGGCTGGCTGCCGTCATCCCATCCAAATGCAGCTTCACCGGAGTTAAGCTTCCTTATAAATCTAATTGCAACTAAATCGGTTTTTTCTCCCAATGGGCTGCCCCAACCCCCAAGTGAACATACTATTTCTTTGTTTTCAGAAGCAGTTGAAAATGAAGCAGAATTTACTAAAGGCGTGTCGGGGTCACAATCTATAGATTCTGTTTTTGCAGCAACGTTAAAAGCTGTTTCAACATTAACATAAAAATCAGCTGCAGAAGAGCTAGCATCGTACGAAGGTGCTTTGGTTTTAACGGTTATATCTATTGGTAATTTTACTTGATCAGTTGGTTCTAAATCACATTCTAATACATTCGGGTTGCCTGGTTGCAGCATTCTACAATGTTTGGAGTAAGCGTCGTCTGATGTAGCAACTTTAAATACAACCCTATCAAAATTGCACCCAGGATCAGTCGCGCTTGGCCAATATTTGCAGAAATAACGGTTCGAACTAGGCGCATTCATAATGCTTGCAACAAAAGAT
>JAHFHN010000079.1 GCA_023246885.1 Microcaldota archaeon | reverse complement strand
AGTTCACTCCGTCACTGTCAGTACAGCTAGTGAATCCAGTAGACCCAGTAGAAATTCCTGCAAAGTTAAACAAATATCCAGTTAAGTCTGATTGACTTTGAAAAACATTAGCAGCCACTACAAGCAACAAAACTACAAAAACGCCTAAAAGAGTTTTCTTCCAAAAACCGTGCTTTTTACTTTTTTCACTACGCTTAGATTTCGACATAACAAACATAAAACCAACTAAGATTTATATATATATGCCCGTGATTTTTGAAGTTTCACATTAGATACAAAACGCGCGAGTCAATAGTTTAAAATTATTTTATTTGGGGTTTTCCACAAATTTGTAAAAAACGCGTCGTTCCTTACCATTTCCCACAATTTAGACGGCTCGTGCTCGAGTTCGCGTTCCAAGTGAAACAGCATTTCGCGAAACTGTTCCAAGTCGCCTTGAATATGGTGAAGCATCTCTTCATCCATTTCAGGATCGTATAACATAACTTTACCCGCGGTTGACACGAAAATGTTGTCGTATGCTACGTTGCCATGCCTCAAGCCAGCTTTACCTAGTTTCAGCAAATTGTCAGCTACGCTTTTCAATGTGTTTAACTTACGCTGGTTCGACACTTTTACATCGGCTAAATAATCGACAAGGGATCGAACAGGGCCATAAGTTGTAACTAAGTAAAATCGATGCGTGTCTTGATCAGAAACATTAAGCACAGGTTGCGGTACGTTTACGTCATTTTGCGAAGCGGCATAAAGAAAAGCAAAGTGGTTATGGCGAGTACGCCGCACATGAAAGAAACGCGTTTCATCCCCGTTTTTTAACATCAATGGAACAGAAAGTGGCTTAAGTGTCTTAACTGTTTCAATAGCCGACTGAAAAAGTGGGTCGTCTAAAATAAAGGCGTATTCCCTGTCGATTGTTACATCGTGCCCCCCTAGTTTACTCTGCTCAAATCTAGACATTTCAAACATAAATGTCAAATCCCCCCCACAACGTTCTTTTAAAAAGAACATCCGACTTACTTATAAGGGTTTATAGAAAAAAACCGACAAGTTGATACAATTATTAGCTTGAACTCTTACATAAAACCGGTTTTTCAACTAAAAAGGAAAATAAAGGAGCAAGCAGTGTGAAAATAATAAAAATGAAGAATAGCGCATATGACGAAATTAGAATAGCATTGTTAAAGTTAGGGAATCCGAAAAAGGCGGAGTCAAGCAAGTGGTTTTTCAAAACCGGCAAGGGGGAGTATGGCTACGGGGACAAATTTATTGGCGTAACTGTTCCTGAACAACGCGCAGTTGCCAAGCGATTTGGTTATGCTTCTCTTTCAACAATAGAACGGTTATTAGAAAGCGAAATACACGAGTTTCGGCTAACTGGCTTGCTTATTTTAGTAGAGCAGTTCAAACAAACCAAAGCAAAAGAGGTAAAACACAAAAAGATTGAACAAAAGCAGATTTTCAACTTTTACTTAGCGCATATCGACCGTATTAACAATTGGGATTTGGTTGATTTATCTGCACCGAACATAATCGGTTACTACTTGCTAGACAAAGACAAGCAATTATTGTGCCGATTAGCGGAGTCAAGCGATTTGTGGAAAAAACGAATTGCAATTGTTGCAACGTATGCATTTATTCGAAACGGGATTTTCGAGCTAACTTTGGAAATCAGTGAAAAGCTACTTGAAGATAAGCACGATTTAATTCACAAGGCAGTTGGTTGGATGTTGCGAGAAGTTGGCAAAAAAGACTCTGACGTGCTAGAAAAGTTTCTAAAAAAGCATTGTAAAAAAATGCCGCGCACAATGTTGCGTTATTCAATTGAACGATTTCCAGAAGCAAAGAGAAAATACTATTTGGTTTGTTCTAAGAATTGAACGGACACTCTTTTACACTAATAAATTTTGTTCAATAATCTTTCTGATTTTTTCAGCTGGATAAACTGGCTTTATCAACGTAGCTTGACCGCGGATCCCTTTGCCAGAATGCACGCTTACTAAAAGGCCAAGCACTTCGAGCTCGTGTAAATATTCACGGTACCAGCGAGCTGTGCGTGGTTCCTTGCCCATTTTCTTGCACATTGAAGCATAACGATCGTACACTTCTCCAGAAAAATAAAGTTTTTCTCCATCATCTTCAACAAGTTTTTTGTATTGCACATCTTGCGACACAATTGATAAAGCGTAAAGCACAAGTTGTAAGTGCTCTGGAAGTGAGCCAATTAATTCGCGCGCTTTGTCTTCATCAGCAGCTACGCGCGCAGCTTCAACTTCCTTGTCAGTTAACTTCTTAGAATCATTAGCAAGGGCTAGCTCACCGGCGCGTAATAAAAGCGTAAGCGCATAACGGGCGTCGCCACTTTCACTAGCTGCAATTGCAGCTGCTAAGTTCAATGCACTTTCTTCAACTATGTTTTCTTGAAATGCAAGTGGAAGGCGCTGCGATAAAATCGACTGCAATTGAAGCGCGTTGTACGGAGTAAAGACAATTTCCTCTTCACAAAGTGAACTACGACTACGCGCATCTAGTTTTTGTTTAAAAGAAATTTTATTAGAAATCCCCAACATCGAAATGCTGCCATGTTTCAACTCATCATTAGCACGCGTTAACGTGTATACTAAACTATCAAGATCTTTTACAACATCAATTTCATCTAACACAAGTACAGCGTGCGTGTTTTTCTTATCAAGCACGTCTAAAAGTTTTTCGTACAAAATTGAAAACGAGTGGCCAGTCTGGGCAATAGACGAGTCAAAATCAGTAAGCGCTTTTTGTACTATTTTATAACGCGAATCATACACCCTACAATTCAAGTAAATACCGGCCACAGACGCTTCTTTTATCTCAGGGAGCTTTAAAATTGCTTTTTTGGCGCAAATAGACTTTCCGCTACCCGTTTTGCCATAAATAAGGGCGTTTGTTGGCCTTTTGTTTTCAACTAGTGGAGCTAGGCAAGTGAGGATTTTGCGTAATTCATTTTCTCGGTGGAGTAGAATATCTGGCACATAGTGTGGCGAAAGCGTGCTTTTGTCTTTGAAGATGCCGTCTCCTTTTTTCAATAAGTCCCTAAAAGTCGAGTCCATAACAATATGTTAATTTATTTAGGTTGATTGGGCATAAAAATCATTTTATAGGCATTCACGGCGGCTAAACATAGGTTTTTAATTTATTGTACAGTAAATAATGCGTAAGATTTTTTTTCAAGGTGATTTATAAAAAATGGGAATTTTTCAAAATTTATCCAACGCCCTGGGCGTAAGGAAAGAAATGAGCGTAGAAGACTTCATGTCAGCTGCTGAAGCTGAAGAAGTTGACGTAATGCACCAACAAGCTGATTTTTACGTAAAACCAATTGCATTGCAAACTGATGCTGACCTCAAAGTAGTTGAAGAGGAACTAACTAACAAGAACCTCGTATTACTTAACATAACTCCAATTGCACGCAATCCAAATAAACTAAAAGCAGCAGTTGAACACTTGCGCAAATTTACAAGCGGCATTAACGGAGACATTGCTCGAATTGACGAAGACAAGATAATGTTAACTCCAGCAAATGTCAAAATCGTGAAGAAACGCAAATAAAACAAAAAGCAATTCTTCGCCTTCTAATTTCATTTCCTATTTTATTTTTTCTTTTTTCCCTTATTTCTTCTTTTTAGTTTATTTTTAAGGCGCGTATTTCTTATGCCAATTAGCTATGCTTTGAAGTGCGTTTTTCAGCGACTTGCCCATTTGCGTAATTTGATATTCCACTTTCATTGGCCGCTCTTTTCGAATAACCTTTTTTGTTACCAACCCGATTTTTTGCATTTTTTTAAGTTTAAGTGATAAAGTCCTAGAACTAATAGGCTTAAGCGAACGCAAAAGAGAATTGAAAGATTGTTTTTCAGCCCCATAAATAAACTCTCTAAGGATGAATAAAGTCCACTTATCGCCAATAAGCATAATAGACTTGTGAATTGGGCAAGTATACGCACCGTAATCTGTTTTTTCAATAAACCATTCTCGCGCCATGCTTTACTTCTTGATACTTTTTCCATTATATACTTTACTTAGTAAAGCATAACTATGACAAAACTAGAAACTATACAAAAATACTTTGAAGCACGAGCAAATTCAAACTTAGAAACTATGCTAAGCATATTTGACTCAAACGTCAAAATTTACAATGTCTATTTTCCAGTGTTCGAAGGAACA
>JAHFHN010000078.1 GCA_023246885.1 Microcaldota archaeon | reverse complement strand
GTTACTTAGGTTCTACTTTGCAATTGAATCTAAGTACTATGAGTTATGTGACGCATTAGACGAAAAAGGAATTTCAGTCTACGAGTCGTTTGTAACACCAGTTGAAAAAAAAGGCTACCCTAGTTTTCCAGTTGCAGTTATCCTCCTTTTGTTAATTACCAGTGTTGCTGCATTTGCAATATTTACAATAGCTCCAAGTGTCATTGCCGGCAATCGAATGGTTTACGTTAAAGTTATTGGCGATAATTCAATGCCAGTTCCAGGAGCTTCAGTACAATTGTTAACTGCTAAGCAAGAAGTAGTTGCAAGTGGTTTAACAAACGGAACCGGCGAATTATTTCTTTCCAGTTCATCTGCAGCTTTGCAACTTAAAGTCACTCACGCAGATTACTTAGACGCTTCTAAGCCAATAAGTGACAAGGTCATCGTAAGGCTAGATTTAAAATCAACCTACCGCCCAAGAGGCCCAAACCAACCTTCTTCAAATGTCGATGCTAATGGCCGAGGCGGGTCAGCGACGAATGGGTCGCCATCAAGTATCTCTTTCAAGCCACCAATTGATGCTTTTATTGATTCACAACAATTTGGTTCAATTCAAGTTAACCTAGTTGACAAAGCAACTGGTGCTAAACTTAACGGAAGCGTAAAAGTTTTTGACGCAGTAACTGACAATGAAATAGCCTCTGTGCAAACCGTTAATGGCACTGCAGTATTTGAAAACTTAGCGCTAAACCAACACGTGTATGTGTATTCAAGGATAATTGGTTTTTCGTCAAATAAGTCAAGTGAAATCATTGTCAAGCGTGAACGACAAAATATAAATATTGTATTTGAAACCGTGCCCTTTGTCAACACTACCATTTCGATTATCTCTTCTTTGACAAAACAACCCTTAAGTGGAGTTTATGTCGTACTATTTGATGCTGATAATGTTGAGTTGAAAAACTATTCAACCACCAGCAGTGGAAACTTCACAGTTGAACTAGCAATTAATAAACAGTATTTTGTATCAGCAAAGAAAGACGCGTTTCTAACCAAAGTTTCGCCACACTTCAGCCCAAATACAAGTAATGTAGTGGTTGAATTGCTTCCTGCAACTCCAGATGTCATTTCTACACTTACTGTGAATTTTGAAGATGAGTACGCTGCACCAATCGAAGGGATTGCTTCAATTTATTCTGAAGATAATATACTAATTGAAAAGAAACCAGTCAAGCGTGCTTCGCATGAATTTACCTACTTACCTCGCAATTCTACCGTCATCGTCAAAGGCAGCGCATCGGATTTAAGCAGTGAAAAAACAGTTGTGTTAAATGACTCTCACATAGTTGTTACACTTTCAATGGAACTGCGTTTTGCCGATTTTTCTTTCAACGCAGTTGACGTCTTATCTAATGCTCCGTTAACTGGAATAAACATATCAGTTAAACGAAATAGTGAAAGCTTTGCAACGTGCATTGTTCCATGCAATGTGCGCGTAAAAACGCGTGGTTTCTATGAATTTAATTTTTCGAACCCAAATTATTTTGACTACGTTCAGTCGCTTGGTAGCAGCACTAGTTTAAACTCAAATACACTTGAAGAAAATTCACTAACTCAAGTTAATGCTTCGATGATGTCATTAGAAAGCGTGAAGGATACGCGCGTTGTACTTAATGGGGTTTACGACGCTGCAACCAACGAAAAAATATTATCTACTAGTGCACTGGTGCAGAACCGCGTTTACCTTGCTTCAGTATCCGGCTATTTTGCAAACGCTCGTGAAGCACATGTCTTCTTTACGCCAAGCGCTGATTCACAACAGCCAGTTCTCCTTAATTTCACTCCCTTTCCAAACACAGTTGATGCGCCAAGTGGTTTAGGTGCGCGTGCGTCAATTTCAAGTACGCGAAGTGATTGTGGTCCGCTTCTTTCTGGTTCAAATTGGAAGCGCGTTTTGCTTAGCATGCCGCGCAATGACTTATCCTCTTTTTCTCAAGGCTATTCTTTTTACTTTGTTGCACAGGCGCCTGAACAAACGTACGGCCAACAGCAGTATACGAACCTCTCGCTTGCTATGAGTTCAACAATTCGACGCGGTGAAGAGTATATTCGTAACCCGTTTGACCAGTTGCTTGGAGTTTCACCAATTCAATTCAATGGTGCAAGCAGCCAATGTAGTGCAAACGCGTATAATTATTCTTTTCAAGTTGCTTCACCAAATTCCGTTTATAATGATCAAGGTATGCTTACTTTGACTTTTGAACAAAACCGAAATCCAATTGCTAATATAAACACTGGCAAGCCAGTTGCATGTGGAGTGATTTCAGATTCACCGAATTTCACAGAAAGGTATTCTACGTTTGATTGTAATGGTTTTCCAGTTGATAGCGGCCTTGCAAACCCACTTTCAGCTAAAATAAATATTCAGTTGAACCACAACGCGAAAGGGGGCATATTAAAGTTTCAATCTAATCCATCATTCTTTTTGCCAACCAACGAGTCTTTTACAATTGGCGGCTTTTCTTCATTTTTACGAAACCCCGCGCCTTCAAGTGCAGTGTTTCAAACTGAATTACTTCCAGCTCAATTCGGTACAGGTGGAAGCACACACATATCTTCAATTGTAAACTTATCTGCAATTGTTTCCGCGCCGCGTACTGAGATAATTGTTGAATTTATAGAACGTTTTGAAAATGGTTCACTCAGTGATCAAAAACTCACTAAGTCAATTTGGGTGAGTGTAAGCCCAGTTGAACAACCATCTTCACTGAGTTTATTGACCGGCCCGTGCAGTGACCAAACGCGTTTCAATTACACTTATGATGACAAGTTGCTTTCAACTGGCTCAGGCTGGAGTGGTTGTAGCACAATCCCGCTTATAGTTGACCCAATTTTCCCAGCTGACGCTGTTCCAATTTACATTGAAAACTCAACTGGAGTAGGCGATTGCAGGATATCAGAAACTCAAACTGCCTTAATGCCACTACGTGAAGGAGATGTTACACTAGATGCGCCATCTGCAAATGGCCAGAATTGTTTTGACTTGAAGGATGGCATGGTGGCTGATTTAAACGATTTCGTGGGGTACGCGCTTCGTTTTAATGCAGTTAAATGCGGCAACGTTGTTGGTAATGCAGTTACTCCGGTAAACGCTTCTCTAAAATTAGTTTGTAATCGCGCAACTGGCCTAAGCCCGCTTGATGTAAAAGACATTAAAATAACCGTAACAGTAGCGAATGACCCTGCTTTGAAAAACTTAGTGTTTGGAAGTCTTGAGTCACCGACGGGCCTTGTTTCAACTGACTCTGTTTCATCCTTAAGTTTGTATACTCTGGTAGATAACTTGCAAGTTCGCAGTGATACGACTAATCCAAGTTTGCCAAGGAACTTATCTTTTTCATTTCTCTATTCAAAACCAATCCAAATTGGGGTTGATTCAGTTCCAAAAGTTGATCGTTTGTCTGTTCCAGCGTATGCCCTTGTAGATAATATGTGGGCGGGGGGAGTCCTGAACAATATAACTGAAAACGGCAAATCTATTTTCAATAATCCGTCTCAAGCTATTCTTAACTTTACCTCGCCTAACCGTCGGCCTCAAGTCAATTGGTCTCTATTACTTAATGATACATTACGTCCAAAGCCTCTGCTCGAATACGTGCAAGATGCAGATGGCATTCGGTTAATAACTGCATTTCGTCGTAGTTTAAATTCGAAGTACTATTGCGAAAGTGGCGTGGAACCTTCGTTTGACCCAGCGCGGTGTCGGCCAACTCTCAATGAATGGATTACAACCGTAGAAAATCCAGCTTTTAGAGAAGAACCTTGCACAGCATGCAGAGCCGGAACAAATTGTGATTCAACTTGTGATGCCGCAACCGGTAAAAAACCAGATGGTTCACTTTGCTTTAACTGGTGTGATGTGCCAGTATGCGAAAGACCGCCTGCATGTAATCCTGCTACAAATAAGAAAAAAGTACCCATTCCGGGCAGGGCAACGCAAGTTTGGCTAAACCACACTGAGCTTTCACTAGTGCCACTAATGAATTTTAACCAGGATCTACCTGAAAACGCCGTGCTTGATTTAACCGATGCGCCGTTTAAATATTTTGCAAGTGAAACTGGAGGAACATTCAATTATACTTATGTAGCAAGGCTAGGCGCTTCATGCGCTGCAACAAGAGACAGCATAATAAGTTACACTGACACTGGTTGTTTTGTTGATTCAGAAAGCCGTGCCGTACTTGAAAGGTATACCCCGATTTCTTCATCTGGCGCGCCCTTTTTCGCTTTCGGATCAAGAACTGGTACTATTAAACTAACTGAAGAAGATGGTGGTTGTGTACCTGGAAACAAGCCAAGTTACTTCCGTTTAACTTT
>JAHFHN010000077.1:3670-4549 GCA_023246885.1 Microcaldota archaeon | reverse complement strand
TACTTAATCCACTCTTATCCGCTTTAACTAGCGTTGCTATTGAATTAGCAAAAACAAGCGCGTTCAAAGTGATTGTAATTAAGAGCACGGTGCTTCCTGGCTCAACTTTGGAAAAATTAGTACCTTTAATTGAAGCTAAGAGTGGAAAAAAACTAGGAACTGGTTTTGGCATTGCCATGAACCCAGAATTTTTGCGTGAAGGAAAAGCACTATCTGATTTTCTTAACCCTGATCGCATAGTGATTGGAGTAGCTGATCAACAAAGTGAAAAAACTTTAACTCAACTTTACAAGAACTTCGATTCCCCCATTATGCTAACTGCAATAAATGCAGCTGAGATGATCAAATACGCCAGTAACGCATTTCTGGCAATGAAAATCTCGTACATAAATGAAATTGGCTCAATTTGCAAAACAATGGGCATAGATACTTATGACGTTGCACAAGGAATAGGAATGGACAAACGAATAGGCACTTCGTTTTTACGCGCAGGGCTTGGTTGGGGAGGCTCTTGTTTTCCAAAAGACGTTAAAGCACTAACTGCTTTTGCTAAAACAAAACAAGTAAAACCAAAAATGCTAGACGCAATAGCAGAAGTAAACTCACAACAACCGGGTGCGGTAGTAGACGCAGCAAAACGTCTATCCAAAAATAAGACCGTTGCTGTACTTGGCCTTGCATTTAAATCAGACACGGACGACGTGCGTGAAAGCCAATCAATTCCGCTTGTTTCCCTACTAATTAAAAATAAATTTAAAGTATTTGCCTTTGACCCTGAAGCAATGAATAATTTCAAACAATCAATTAAACCCATGTTTAAAGAAAATGAGATTACTTTTTGTTTAACTAGTCAAGAAGCAATAGATTCCGCTGACTGTA
>JAHFHN010000077.1:0-3660 GCA_023246885.1 Microcaldota archaeon | reverse complement strand
GAATTTGAAGAGCTTCAATACGGTAAAAAAACAGTTATAGATTGCCGAAATGCCTTTACTTTAGCTAATAGGCCAAGTAATTACGTGGGGTTATATTGGTGAGTCAAATGCACGTTTTAGTAACCGGCGCAGCTGGTTTTATTGGATCACATTTGTGTGACTACTTATTGTCAAAAGGGCACATTGTAGTTGGCGTTGACAACCTAATAACTGGTAATATAGCCAATTTGCGTGAAGCGTCTAAAAATAAACATTTTAAATTCGAAAAAATAGACACTTGTAAAAAACTACCAACAGAAAAATTTGATTGGATTTTTAATGCAGCTTCACTTGCAAGTCCAAGACACTATTATGCATATCCAGTTGAAACACTTTTAGTTGGCAGCCAAGGGCTATTAAATTGCCTTGAAAAAGCAGTTAAAGACAAGTCCCGCGTATTACACTTTTCCACTTCTGAAGTATATGGCGACCCCGAAGTTCACCCCCAAGTGGAAACCTATTGGGGTAACGTAAATCCAATTGGGCCACGTAGCTGTTACGACGAATCAAAACGCTATGGTGAAGCATTGTGCAAGGCATTTGAAAAAACCAAGGGAGTAGATATACGAATTGCCAGAATTTTCAACACTTATGGCCCAAGAATGGCAACAAACGATGGCAGATTAATTCCGGAACTAACACTCCAAAGTCTAAAAGGCGACGACTTATTGATTTTTGGAAACGGTTCACAAACACGCAGCTTCTGCTATGTAGACGACCTAGTAACCGGCCTCTATGCATTAATGGAAACCCCAGCGTTAAACGGGGAAGTTGTAAACTTAGGTAATCCAAACGAATTTACCGTATTGCAATTTGCAGAATTGCTGTTAAAATTAACTGGTTCAAAATCAGAAATTAAATTTAAACCCGCAATGCAAGATGACCCGCGTAGACGGTGCCCAGATACTAGAAAAGCTGAAAAACTGCTTAAGTGGCGCGCAACTACACAATTAAAAGAAGGTCTACAAAAAACAATTGACTATTTTAAAACTACAATTTAACTTTTAACCAACTGTCGATATACTTTTTTTATTTCAACTATATTCTTGCTAAGTTCAAACTTTTTCCACGCTAACGCATTCCCATTTCTGCCCATTACGACTGCCAAATGCTTTTCAGATAATATCTTTGCAATGGCATTGCCAAGCGCTTCTGCATCATTTGGCTTCACCAAAAACCCTGTTTTTCCGTTTACAACTAATTCTCGCGGGCCGCCTAAATCAGATGCCACAACTGGTTTACCCATTGCACTTGCTTCAATAATTGGCCTAGCAAAATGGGGTTTTGTAGATGGAAAAACAACTACATCTGCGCATGCGATTAATTCATGCGGGTCAAGAACAGATGGCATAAAAACTACGTTTTCGCTTAAGTTATTTTCATCTATTTCTTTTTTCATTTCACGTTTTAAAAATCCAGTTCGATCCTTATCTTCACCAGCAACTATGCACGTAAAGTGTTTAATTTGCTTCTTGACAAATTTTAGTGACTTTATCAAAACGTGCGTGCCTTTCAAAGAAGAAATGCCTCCCAAATGCAAAATTACTGGCCCTTTTTGTAAATGCTTATAATTTGTACACTTTTTGTTTTTATCAAAAACTTCAAAATCAACAAAATTATGGACCACTTTTATTTTAGTAGATGTTTTTAGTTTAGAAGCGTCATATTGAGAAATCGGAATAATCGCGTCAGTAAACCAGTCTATCAAATTGCGTAATATGATTTGCCTTACGCCTGATAATCCGCCCGCAAGTGGCTCTCGAATATGCATAACTACTTTTTTACCCGCTAGTTTTGCAGCAATTGCAAGCGTTACCAAAGAAGAAGTGTTTAAATGCACTATATCCGCATTACTTTTTCGGCACATCAAGTAAAATTTTGCAAATGAAATAGGTTGATACGCGAGCCTAAACCAAAACATTGGATTTAGAATAGAATAATTGCTTACTTCCGTATGGCTTAAGTCAAGTATGCTACTATCAACGTTGCAGTTTATTCCTTCGCGCTGAAATTTTTTTACGATTTCCCCCTTATGGATAAATAATACTTCTGGCGTAAATTCATCTCGAACGCCGCGAATAGTGTAGAGTAAACTTAACGGAGCTCCTCCAATTCCCTTGCCATGATGTACGTACAAAATTTTTGTCATATTTTTACAGGATATTTTTATATATCTCGAACATTTTATTTGCGAGTATCTCGTGAGTATAGCTTTTTAGTATTCTTTGTCTCCCTTGTTTAGCTAGTTGTTTGCAAAGAGTTTTATCTTGTACAACTTGGGTTATTTTAGCAGTTAAATCGTCGACGTTGCCTTCTTTAAACACTAGCCCAGCATCTCCTATTACATTTGGAATTTCGCCACAAGTTGACCCAATTACTGGCACTTCACAAGCCATGGCCTCTATAACTACGTGTCCAAACTGTTCTTTCCACCAAGGTACTGTTTTTGAAGGCAAGACAAACAAATCAAGCGCATTCATATATTGTGGTACTTCATCGTGAAGCACACTGTCCATAAATATGGTTTGCTTTGCAATTCCAAGATCATTTGCTAATTTCACAAGCTTTTCTTTTTCAGCGCCGCGCCCAATTATCAAGAGTTTTACGGTTTTATCTTTTAATTTGCTAACTGCGGTTATCAAATCGTCAGCGCCTTTTTCTTTCACGGTTCTACCAAAAAAGCCAATGCAAAACTCATTTTTGATTCCAAGTTTTTCACGTATTTTCTCCCTCGTTTTTGCATTTTTTGAAAAAGATAATGGATTAATCCCAAGTAAAGGCATAACGGTTATATTGCCTTTGTATTGTTTTTCACGCAAGATTCTTTCAGCATCGCGGTTTCCACAAATTGCAAAATCAGTATTTTTCAAATTGTACTTTTCAAGAGAATTAAATGGGAAAGGGTTTGCATAAGGTAAGTTCATCCAAGTGAAAAACCCCATTTTTGCGCGTCCACCTAAAAAGAGTTTATTCATCACTATAGCTTGGAAATACGCAACGGCGTTTGCACCTTGGTCAATCTCTATTATGTCGGGTTTGATTTCATTTATGAGCATGGTGAGTTTTGGAAAATAGAAATATGCCTTTTCATGTCCATTAAGCACTGTTCCGGCCATATAGTGTTTTACTTCTGAGTCTTGTGTCCCATCAAAAGTAAACAAGTCATCTTTCCAATAGCTAGGCGTCAAAAGCGTTACATCTGCTTTTTTAGCTAAGAAGTGTAATTTGTCTCGGTTTATTGCAGGCACGTACGTTTGGCCAACTATTAATATTTTCACGAATTTTTTTCACCTTTAGAGAAAGATAGATAAACGCCGCGAGCATAAATACCTTATAAGTTGAATTTATATGCGAGACTTATTTTTAACTATTGGTTTTCCACCAGATGTTGGTGGAATTCAACGCTTAATTTTTGAAGTATCAAAGCGTTTCAAAAATCCAGTAGTTGTAACGCGCTATTTTAACGGTGCGGAACAATTTGATTCTCAACAGAAGGACTTTACTGTTTATCGTAGTTCTGCTAAACATGGTTTGCTATACAAAACCTTGTTCGTTGTATCTCCTTTTTTTGCTTGGTTTTTTGAAAATAAGAAAAATATTGATCTTGCATTTAAAAATAAT